>QIKT01000170.1 GCA_003233095.1 Oceanospirillales bacterium
GCGGTGTTTGGCGTCAGCTCTCAGCAGGAAGTAGCGACCAATATTGCACTGTCCTGGGTGATGCGACGCAGTGATACGGTGCTTCGTGATCAAGTCGAGGAATTTTTACACCACCAGGCCATGTCTGAACGGCCCGTGCAGATTGCACAGAGTGACTGGCAGAGCATTCTCCAGCGCGGCAGTATCCGCATGGTCACGCTCTACCAGCCCGACACATTTTTTATCTGGAAAGGCCAACAGTTCGGACTCGAGTATGAGCTGGCACAGAAATTTGCCAAACGCCATCGGCTGATACTGGACGTCATTCTGGCGCATTCCAGAACGGAGCTGCAGCAGCTCCTGCTCAATCGTGAAGCCGATTTCGCAGCGGCACTGTTGATACCTGAGCAATTGGACTCGCGTCTTGAGGCGAGCCGCCCAGTAATGCAAACCAATAGCCAGATGATTGGTCGCAGCCCTCATGATGGTCAGTTCGTCCCCGCCGATCTTCATTTGCAGCGCATACGGGTGATACCGGACAGCATTCACCAGGCCACTCTGGTGACATGGCAAAAAGCCGGCATTGGTCTGACCATCGATATCGCCAAACCTCACTCATCAACTTCGGAACTGATTGACAGCGTCATGAATGGATCGATGGATTACGCCATCATTGATGATTATCAGTATCGCCTTCAGCGGCAATGGCGCGAAGGCATGGTAGGGCTGATGACCCTGGAATCGCTGCAAGATCGGGTCTGGGCGGTGCGTCAGGGTGATACCAGCCTGCTTAATCAGATCAATCAATTCTGGCGCCAAAATGGCGAGACCTCGGCCATTCGCTTTATTCGACAGAAGTATTTGCAGTCCGTAAAGACAGAATCCTTGTTCACAGAGGCCTATCAGGCCGTCGTTCGCGATGGCAGCTTCTCACCGTACGATGACTGGGTGCAAAAATATGCCCGATATTACAATTTTGACTGGCGGCTGATCCTCGCAGTGATCAGTCAGGAAAGCCGATTTGACCCCAATGCCGTCTCGGTCAGTGGCGCGCGCGGTCTGATGCAGGTCACAGACGTGGCCGCCGAAGAAATTGGTATTCATGACCTGTTCGAGCCGAAGTCGGCGATCCATGCAGGAGTCAAATATCTCGATTGGGTGCGAACCCGGTTTGAACCCAGCCTCGATATTCGCGAACGCATCTGGCTCAGCCTGGCGGCTTACAATGGGGGCATCGGACACATCCGTGCCGCGAGAGAATTGGCTGTGGAGATGGGCCTGGACCCAAACCGCTGGTTTGGTCATGTCGAAAAAGCCACCATTGCCCTGTCACAACAACCGGGGCGACGCCTGGACGCTGCGCAGGTGACCGACTACGTTCGCCGAGTCAGAAACTACTACGACTCCTACGTCAGGCTGACCGACGTTGAATCGTCAACAGTTGCACTGGCTGATCGCTCAGGGTCGCTCGATGATCGCCGCAACACCCATACCACCCGCCGTACAGATTGAAATCAGACCCCGGCCGGAGCCTTTCTCGGCGAGCAGTTTGCCCATCACCGAGAGAATACGAGTACCGGTGGCTGCAAACGGGTGACCGACGGCCAGCGATGAACCCACCACATTGAGTCGACTGCGATCAATCGATCCCATGGCTTTTTTCATGCCCAGCTTCTGCTTGCAGTACTGACTGGACTCCCAGGCCTTCAGCGTGCACAGAACCTGTGCCGCAAAGGCTTCATGAATCTCAAAGTAGTCAAAGTCTTGCAAGGTCAGGCCGGTGGCCTTGAGCAGATCAGCAACGGCTTGGGTCGGTGCCATCAACAGACCGTCTCCGGCCTCGAAGTCAAACGCCGCAACCCGGGCGTGCGTCATGTACGCCAGTACGTCCTGCTTGTTCTTGCGCGCCCATTCATCATTGGACAACAACGCACACGACGCACCATCGGTCAACGGCGTGGAATTGCCTGCGGTCAGTGTGCCGTGCTCGCTTTTTCGGTCAAAAGCCGGTTTCAGGGTCGAGAGTTTCTCGATCGTCGTATCCGGGCGCAGAATGGTGTCTTTGCCAATCCCGCGAAACGGCGTCAGTAGTGCGTCATGAAAACCAGCGTCATACGCTTCAGCTGCTTTGTGGTGAGATTCCCAGGCCAGTTGATCCTGGTCCTCGCGAGCAATCTCCCACTCGCGCGCCATCATCTCGCAGTGATCGCCCATCGATTTGCCTGTTCGAGGCTCGGCAACACCTGGAAAGGACGGAGCCAGATCCGACGGCCTGAACCCCGAGAACGCGCGCAACTTGTTCATCGCACCCTTGCTGCGAACCACCTTCAACAACCGCTTGGCAAAGCGGTCCTTATAGACGATAGGCACATCGGAAGTCGTGTCCGCGCCCCCTGCAATGCCGGCATCGATCTGCCCGGTGGCAATCTTGTTGCCAATGATGATGGCCGCATCCAGGCTGGTTCCACAGGCGCGCTGGATCGTGATGCCCGGCGTATACGGTGACAAGCCGCTGGAGAGCAAGGCCTCACGCGCAAGGTTCCAGTCTCTGGAATGCTTGATCACTGAGCCAAACGCCACTTCGCCCAGTTGTTTGTCCTCCAGGCCATGTGCAGCAACCAGGCTCGCCAGAGTCTTGATGGCCATTTCCCGATTACCGACCTCGGCGTAGTGTGAGTTATTGCGGCAGAAGGGAATCCGTTTGCCTCCAAGGATGGCAACGGGCTTCAGAGAGATGGCTTCACTCATGGGTCAGGTCCAGATCAGATCAATACCGTTGTATGGTATCACCGAATGCGCCAGAACGGGCTCACATCAGGCTTGAAAAATCACTCAGACCGCAGTCAGATTAGCATAACTGAGTACCAGCCACTTGCTGCCCACCGAGTCGAAATTCACTTGCACCCGCGTGTGATCTCCAGAGCCTTCACAATCCAGGATCACGCCTGTACCAAACGATGGATGCGTGACCAATTGGCCCAGGTTCAGCCCCCCGGTTGCATTAGCATTGTCCTGCATGCCACCTGAAGGCGCGCTATAGCCACTTCGAGCGGGCCGGACGTGCTGCAACAATTCGGTTGGAATTTCCTTGAGGAATCGTGATGGTCTGCGCAGGCTGTTCTTGCCCTGCCAGCGGCGTGCTTCAGCCCAGCTCAAGGTCAGGTGACGCCGCGCACGGGTAATGCCGACGTAACACAGGCGACGTTCTTCCTCGAACCGACCCGGCTCCTCGATGGACATCTGATGCGGGAACAGACCATGCTCAAGGCCGGTGATAAACACCGTATCGAACTCGAGCCCCTTGGCGCTGTGCAAGGTCATCAGCTGGACACAATCATCCCATTCGTCGCCCTGCCGCTCGCCGGCCTCAAGGGCCGCATGGGACAGGAAGGAGATCAGCTCGGACATGCCCGCCTGCTCGTCCTCGGTCGGTAGCGTGAAACTGCCTGCGGCGTTGATCAGTTCAGCCAGGTTCTCTTCGCGACCCTCACGCCGTTCAAGTGGCTCCTTGTCATAGTGACGCATGAGCTCCGAGCGACGAATACTCTGTTCGATCTGCACTTCCAGCGTACTGTCCTGATAGGCCTCTCGCAGATCATTGATCAGCAACACGAAGCCCTCCACTGCGCTGTGAGCGCGGGCCGTGAGCAGCTGATGTTCGAGCATTCGGGCGATCGCCTGCCACAGGGACAGCCCCTGTTCTGCCGCATGCTGCCTGATGCCCACCAGTGTTTTTTCACCAATGCCGCGAGCTGGCACATTGATGACCCGCTCGATGGCGGCGGCGTCATCCGGATTTGCCATGAGACGCAGATAGGCCAGTGCATCCTTGATCTCCGCGCGCTCGAAGAATCGCTGCCCGCCATAGACCCGATACGGGATTTTCTTGCGCATCAGCTGCTCTTCCAGCAAGCGAGATTGCGCATTGGAGCGATACAGAATGGCGATATCGTTGGCTGACAGACCCTCGTCGAGGCATTGATCAATGCTCGAGACGACAAAATCGGCCTCATCATGCTCGTTGTAGGCCGCAAACAGGCGAATCAGATCGCCCCGCTCACCGTCGGTCCAGAGGTTCTTGCCCAGCCGACCATGATTGTTCTCGATGACGGCGTTGGCAGCCTCCAGAATCACTCCGGTCGAGCGGTAGTTCTGCTCCAGCCGGATCACGCTGACATCGTCGAAATCTCGTTCGAACTGACCGACATTTTCAACTCGTGCGCCTCGCCAGCCATAGATCGACTGATCGTCATCACCGACCACAAATGCCCAACCGCTTGTTCCTGCCAGCAAATGGATAAAGGCATACTGAATGGCATTGGTGTCCTGAAACTCATCCACCAGCAGATGGCTGAACCGATGCTGATAGTGCGCCAGCAGATCAGTGTTCTCCAGCAGCAACTCGTGCGCACGCAGCAACAATTCGGCAAAGTCCACCAGACTGGCCTTGCGACAGTAAGCCTCGTACTGAACGTAGACTTCAAGCCACTGCCGTTCGGCGTGATCATAGCCCGGTTCAATATGGTCGGGCCGACGGCCTTCGTCCTTGTGGTGATTGATAAACCACTGTGCCTTGCGCGCAGGCCAATGGGATTCATCCAGACCCATTTCGCGCACCAGTCGACGAATCAGACGGTACTGGTCATCGGAATCGAGAATCTGAAAGCTGTCGGACAGGCCCGCGTCGGCCGAATGCATTCTGAGCAGGCGATGGGCGATACTGTGGAACGTACCCACCCACAGATTGCGTGCACTGTATCCAAGGAGTTCGGTGCAGCGCTGCCGCATCTCGCCGGCCGCCTTGTTGGTAAAGGTAACTGCCAGAATGGCGTGGGGTGAGACCCCCATGACTTCAATCAGCCAGGCGATTCGGTGAATCAGAACTCGGGTTTTACCGCTGCCGGCGCCCGCCAGAATCAACAGGTTCGAGGCCTTGGCCGCCACCGCTTCGCGCTGTGCCGGGTTGAGATTTTCGAGCAGTTTGTTGACGTCCATGATGGCGCAATTCTAGCACAGCAAACCGAACAAACGGCTCAACAATAGTGGCCTTGAAGAACACTCAGAAAGGCGTGTGCTCAGACCAGATAGGCACGGGTCACTTCCCTATCCTTACACACAGCCTGCAGCAATTTGACCAGATCATCACGTGACAATCGCTCCATGGACGGCAACTCATGACCCAGAACTTGTGAGGTCAGGTTGATGAGCTGAGTTTTGGTCAGATCGACCATTGGCAAGGCGACGCGATCCAGTTCAGGCCCGGGAAACAGGCGATCAAATATTCGTTCATCCGACCAGCCAATGTGCTTGAACTTCTGATAGTCATCACGCTGCTTATCGCTCAGCGGAATGGCAATCAGGGCATCATCCTGATTGGCCCGATTGCGCCAGTTTTGAATAGCCAGACAGCGACCGTCCACATTGCGGGTGAAGATTTGCTTGTGCTTCAGGTCGCGTGCCATGGTTACATCCTGCCTCAGTCTGACTCATCGAGCGTAGCGTAGCGTTTGTGAAATCGCTGATAAAGCGACTGCTGCATACCGTCGAGAACGATTTCCCGACCACCGATAAAGGCGTGCGTCAGCTGGTTGCCGCGCATGTCCAGAGCATCACCCTGTGAGACAAACAGTGTCGCCTGCTTGCCCACAGCCAGTGAGCCCAATTGGTCGTCGATACCGAGAATTTCAGCATTCGACAGGGTCACCAGGCGCAGCGCCTGCTCACGATCAAGCCCATAGGCAGAGGCCGTCCCTGCGATGAAGGGCAGGTTGCGAGCATTCATGACACCGGGGTAGGTGAGCCCCACCTTGACGCCGGCGTTGAGCAATTCAGCTGGAACTCGATAGGGCAGATCAATATCCTCGTCATCAGAGCGAGGGGTGGTGTGCAAGCCGGTCACGATCACCGGAACCTGTTCGGCGGCCAGAAATTCTGCCACCTTCAGGGCCTCGGCATCGGCTTTGAGCACCACATGCACGATCTTGTGTCGGCGAGCAAAATCCACCGCGTCGACCATGTCCTGAGCCAAGTTTGCACTGATGTACAGGCGTTTGCTGCCATCAAACAGCCCGACAACCGCATCCAGCTTGAGGTTGCGCATCTTGTCGTCAGACTCCAGCCAGCTGGCAGCATCTGAAAACAGCTGCTCAACAATGGCAATGTGTTCAGCCTGTTGCTTGTTGTCGGCGAGTTTGACTGAAAAGGTGGCGAAATCGAACTCGCGCTTCTTGCTCGAAGGCCAGTTCATGTGGATGCCATCGTCAACGACCACTGCCGCGTCCTGCCAGTTCCAGGCATCCAGTTGTACCACAGAGGACTGCCCGGAAATCAGGCCGCCTTCAGGGGTGATCTGCGCGGTTAGCACGCCGTTGTAACGGGTCACCGGAATCAGCTCGGAGTCTGTATTGTAGGCAATCAGGCTACGAACGTTCGGATTCAGATCACCGGTCTCAGACTGGTCAATCGTGTCTCCCAGTGAACCCACTTCGTTCAGACCCAGATTGGAACCGGGCAGGATCAGTCCTGGATAGACGTGCGCGCCTCCAAGATCAACAAACTGATACGACGTCAGATCCAGTTCGGCCAACGCGTCATTGCCTCCGACAACGGTAATCGTCCCCTCGGACATGGCGACAACACCCGGGTTGATCACCTGACCATCGCCCACGTGAACCACTGCATTGTGCAACACCAGGGACTGCCGTTCATCGACCGGTGCGGGCGTCAATGCACTCACCTGGTTTGCCAACAGCAGGAGCCCACCTATCAGACAAGTTTTCAGTGTATTCACAGGCCTTCTCCCCGGATGCTGGTCAGATGCTCGAAACCGGTCAGACTGTTGCACTGGAATAATGGTCGGGCACGATAGCCGGGAGGGCCATCGTCACCACCTTTGGGCTTGGCGCCATCGGAACTGTTGCGAACCTTCTCGATCAGTCGAGACCGCTCCTCATCAATACCCTGGCGCATGGCCAGATCATCGGCTTCGTCGAACAGCACGCGGCCATCGACCATGGTCTTCAATGGTCGGGCATCGATCGACAACGGATGATCGCTCCACAGCACCAGATCGGCATCCTTGCCCACTGCGATGGATCCCATACGGTCATCCAGATGCAGTAGCTTTGCCGGGTTCAGAGTGACCATTTTCAGGGCCTCGACTTCGCTCATGCCGCCATACTTGACTGACTTGGCAGCTTCCTGATTGAGTCGACGTGACATTTCGGAGCTATCGGAGTTGATTGCCGTGACCACACCGGCTTCATGCATCAGCGCGGCATTGTAGGGAATGGCATAGCGAACTTCCCATTTGAAGGCCCACCAATCCGAGAACGTCGACCCACCAGCGCCGTGCGCCGCCATCTTGTCGGCCACCTTGTAGCCCTCGAGAATGTGAGTAAACGTATTAATGCGGAAATCAAAATCTTCGGCCACGTGCATCAGCATGTTGATCTCTGACTGAACGTAGGAGTGACAGCTAACAAACCGCTCACCGTTAATGATTTCCAGCATGGTTTCCATCGCCAGATCAGTGCGCGGCGGAACGGCAGACTGCCTAGCACGTCGTGACATTCCGTCATAGCTGTCATGAGCGACCTGATAGTCCAACGCTGAACCGAAGGCATCACGATAAACCTGCTCGACGCCCATGCGGGTCTGTGGATAGCGGATTGATGACTGATTACGGGAACGTTTGACGTTTTCGCCCAGTGCAAACTTGATGAAGCCATCGGCACCTTCAATCAGCATCTCTTGTGGCGTGCTGCCCCAGCGATACTTGACCAACGCCGACTGACCGCCGATCGGATTGGCTGATCCATGCAACAACTGAGCCGCCGTGACCCCACCGGCCAGGTTGCGGTAGATATTGATGTCTTCGGGGTTGATCACATCGGTCATGCGCACCATGCCAGAATTGGTGGCGATGTCATTGACGCCCAGCAGCGCAATATGAGAATGCTCATCGATGATTCCCGGTGTCAGATGCAGGCCGCTGCCATCGACCTGAATCGCGTTCGGGGCGCTCAGATCATTGCCAATCGCAGCAATCTTGCCATCGCGAACCAGCACGTCGGTCGACGTCAGCGGCGCGTCATCCTCCAGAGTCCAGACCGTGGCATCACGGATCAGAATCGTTTCGGCGTCGGGAATCGTGCTCCGGCCATAGGCCATGAATGGATACGTCACCTCACCAACAGGCTTGGCTGTGTCCACATCGGATGACGCCTTGTCAGTCGCTTCGGCGACCGCCTCGTCAGAATCTGCTGCGGATTGAAGCGTCCAGCGCACTGCCTTGCCCTCGGGGTCTTGACCCTCACCGGACCAGCCGTTGTCGGTCGCCCAGCCAAACAGCCGCCAGGCCGCCTGATCATCATCCAGGGAATACACCAGTGAGACCGCCGCACCGCTCATCGATGCGGTAACCTTGCGATCGTCTTTCTTGCTGTCTTTTTCGCTATCGCTGTCACTGTCACTGTCACTGTCACTGTCAGAGATCGACAGCGTGACGCTCGGCTTGTCCGGTGTGCCGGCAATCGTCAGAGGCAATATCTGGCCGTTTACGGACAACTCGTACTCGCCGGCCAGATCATCGGCAACCGCCTTGATGACATAGGGTTCACCGGCGATCCAGTGAGCCACCAGAGTGGTCGACTCGTCAAACAGATTCCCGCTGGCGACGACAATATTGGCCAACCGGCCATCCTTGAGACTACCCAGATGATCATCCATCCCCAACATCGCAGCCGGAACACGGGTCAGTGCCGCCAATGCGACCTCTTCGGACAAGCCGCGCTTGACTGATTGTCTGAGCATGTCCATGAACGTCTTCTCGGCGCCACGCGATGTCAGAGCGAACTCGATCCCCGCAGCCGCCAGTCGCGCCGGGTTTTCCGGTGCCAATTCCCAGTGCTTCAAGTCCTCCAGCGTGACCAGGTCGGTGTTCCAGGGGTCGCTGACGTCCGGCGCTTCGGGAAAGGACAAGGGCACGATCATGCGGGCCCCGGTCTGCTTGATGACCGACACACGCTTGTAGGCATCACCAGAGTCGCGAAGGATGAACTGACGCCCCATTTCGTCGCCCACTTCGTCAGCCCGCATCGCTGCAATCCAGCTGTTGGTGTCGAAAATGGTCGGCAATGACTGATGCGACAGCCAGCCATCCAGCGCCAGATCGGTCATGCTCTTGCGACCACCGGCGTCATACCACGATGCATCCAGGTGGGTCTGTCTGAGCAGTGCGATCGCGCCCATCATCGAGATTGGATAGCTCTGAGAAGAGGAACCCTTGCTGAACGACAGGTGATTGCTGGCATCGGACTTCAGGATCATTTCGTTGTCAGAGCCTTCAGCGGTCAACACCAGAGTGCCGGTGCCGCGTGCAATACCGTCCGACATGTAGCTCAGAACGGCGCCAAAGCCATTCTCGCGCAACACACGCGCCTTGTCCTTGTTGACTGTGAACGCAGTCGAGGCACGATAGTCGGAACGAATGGCCTGATTGGCGTTGTAGGCTCCAGGCGTTTCTGACTCGAGCACTTCGGCCTGGTTGAAGCTGAATGGTTTGGGTCGTTCCGGGTCGGGCAGCCCGTAAGCGCTGTCCAGATCGACCATGGACGGGTACAGATGCATCCCGGTCATGTCGATCTGCTGATAGCCGGCCGGGGCCGAGTCCTCCAGGCCAACGACTCTACCCTCCCTGATCAGCAGCAGCTGGTCTGTGACCACCGTCCGCTCATCAATATGGATGACCGCGTTTGCGAAGGCATAGGCACCATCCCTGGAGTCTCTGACATCATTGGGTGTGGTGGTAGGCTGGGCATGAGTGACACCCATCAGGAACATCGTGCAGCAGAACAATGCGGCAGAACGACAGATGAAATGAAACGACAGATGAAATGATCTCAAGACGGAGCCCTCAGTAGAAGTGATGCACAGGTGATTGGAAATCGACCTGGCCGGCTAAAAATTCTATCACGATTATTCCACAGATCCGTGCTCGGGCAGCGTGAACTGACTCGGCAGCAACTCATCCAGTCGCCAACTTGCGACCACCTCGCTGTCACAGCAGGACAGGATCAGGCCATCAGCGGCCATGAACTCAGACAAGAACTGTCGGCAAGCACCACACGGCGTCAACGGATCCGATCCACTGCTGTAAATCAGGCAACAGCGCAGCAGCCCGGTCCTGGCGCCCTGTGATGCAGCCACCGCTGCCGCAGCGGCGACCCGTTCGGCGCAGAGCGTCAGCCCATAGGACGCATTTTCCAGATTGCAGCCCGAATGGACTTTGCCCTTTTCTGTCATCACACAGGCACCTATCTGCAAGCCGGAGTAAGGTGCGTGGGCACGACGACTGGCACTCACCGCCTCTGGCTTGAGGCGTGTGATGAGGTCTGCAGAATCCTGATGCATGAAAAGATGATACTCCTGATGGTCGCTCGTGGGGTTACTGGCTCATCGTCATAATCGGTTACCATAACGCCGGGCGTATTTTGAGCCCCAACCCTCAGCATCGAGCAGACTGATTGTCATGACTGAACAGCGACTGGACACCATCGAATTCAAACTGGCCCACCAGGAAGATCTGCTCACTGATCTCGAACGGCTGGTCATTGACCAACAGCGCACCATCGACCGCCTCAAAGTGACCGTGCAACAACTGTCCGGCAAGCTCAAGGACCTCGGCGAGCAACAGGGTTCAGGGGACATCAACTTCGAGCCTGCCAATGAAATCCCGCCGCACTACTGAAGCGATGCATTGACGATCACGTCGGGCTGTTCATCCTGCACCAGATCAGCCCCGACCAGCCAGTTCGGAAACCAGCTCTTCAGAAGCCGCTGCTCAAGCCCCGTCGCTGCAAACCGCTGCCAGTCGCCATCCGGCTGAGCGAGGCGGTTACAAATGACCCACAGCGCACGCGGATTGTAGCCCAAGCCAATATGCGGCCCTCCCACATGAACATTCTGAACGTCGTCCCGCAGGGTCGGATCTACTGTCGTCTGCCAGGAAACCACCCCATCGCCTCGTGTGTAGATCGCGGTGGTGGGCACCTGAGGGGCAGTGGCGAGCTGTTCGAGCAGCTCGCGCGGCATGTCCTCGTAGCGGGTTTTACTGAAAAACCGAAACAGCAGCGCAATATTCGAATTGTGCGGCGTGCCATTAAACGGGCTGCCCAATGTGATGACCTGACGAACCAGGTCAGGATGATCACGGGCCAGTTCTCTGGCATAAATGCCACCGAGACTCCAGCCGACCAGGGAAATGCGCTGGTCATAGCGATCGGTCAATTCGACCATTCGATGACGCATGGCATCATGCAAGTCTTCGCTGTAACCCAGGTTCACGCCAAGCTTCCAGCGATGCGCCTGATAGCCGACCCGCTGCAGAAAGCGCCTGAGGGGTATTGTCGATCGAGAACTGGCCAGAAAGCCGGGCAGGACCAGCACCGGATGTCCGTCGCCAGTGGGGAAGTAACGATGCATGGCAAACATGGGGATCATCGACAGGCCGTCCAGAACAGCCCGCCCTTCCATCAGCAACATTAGTCGCGAAGGCCGCATCAGTGATCCTGGTCTGTCAATTGCTCATCCAGTTCGGCCAGCACCTGACGCAACAATCGGGTCGACTCGGACAGCCGGTTGACCGACTGGCGGCCCTGCTCTGCGCTTGCCTTGGGATTGGTGGTGTCTGTGGCGGGAGGCTGACTGAGCTGCAGCTGCGCCATATGAGCCGACGCATGGGTTTCCAGCTCAATCAGTGCCTCCTCAAAACAGCTTGCAAGGTGTTCCGGGGCAGGGACGATTTCCGGACAGGAGGTAATACCAATGTTCAACGATCCAGCATAACTGAAGATCACCAGCATCAGCCCCAGACCATCCATCAGAGGGGCTGTGCCGATATGCTCAACCACACGACCACCGGCCAGATACAGCGGCACTTGTGGCCCTGGCACATTGGTGATGACCAGATTGAAAAATGGTTTGTGGCGTTCCCCCAATCGAGTCCGCGTATACAGGCGGGCTGCCAGCGCCGCAGTCTCCGAGGGGATGAACTCGGCGATTTCGCCAGCAGGCAGCGCTGCCGAATAGACCTTCGATGAGCGTGCGTGTTGATGGATCCGCTGCATACGATCGAGCGGGTTGTCACTGGTCGTCTCCAGATTGACCAGCATCGCCGAGACCTGATTACCCATGCTGCTCTTCTGTGCATTGGTTCGTACCGACATCGGCACCATCGCGACCAACGGCTCTGACGGCAGTGCCTGCCGCTGCTGCAAGTAGCGCCGGAGACCACCGGAACAGATCGACAGGACGACATCGTTGATGGTCAGCTGGTTCATGTTCAGGTCAGCCGCACGCAGCGACGTCCGCAAGGCATGAATGCGTGAAAAATCCAGATTTTGCCCCCAAAAACATCGCCGTGAAGTCACTGCCCTGTTGAACAATGACCGGGGTGCCGTCAGTGGCAGGGTCGGCGGATTGATCTGGGCCACCTTGCGAATGCCATAAGCACGACCCAGTCCGACCACAACCTCGCTGGCAAAGCGACCCAGGTGCCAGGCCTTGCTGCCCAATCTGAGGTAGGCACGGCCAACCATCTCGGCGGCGCTCGGCATCCGTTCGGCGCGCCATTGATCCGAACTGTCATCGGGCTTGGGATGCGGCTCAACGTCGAGCAAGGCTCCCATCAACTCCGCTCCGGAGACCCCGTCGATCATCGCGTGATGGACCCGTGCGATGACTGCTACCGATCCTCGACCCATGCCGGGAATCCCGTCAACGCCCTCGACAAACGTCATCTGCCAGAGCGGCCGATCTCGATTGAGCGGCATTGCAAACAGACGCGAGGCCAGCGACATCAGCTCGGCATAGCCACCGGGTGAGGGCAGTGAGACACGCGGCAGATGAAAATCGAGCACGAACTCCGGATCATTGATCCAGTAAGGATGGGCCAGATGCAACGGCACTTCGGCCAGACGTTCGCGAAAGATCATAGAGCGTTTCAGGCGCGCCCGAATGTGCGCATGAAAGCGCGTATAGTCAAAATCTTCGGCCGAACCGTCAGAATCGATCAGATACACCCCGCCGATATGCATGGGCGTGCGATTGGATTCCAGATACAGGAATGAGGCGTCCAGCCCCGACAGCGGGCGCATCTAGTGTACCCCGCCGTTTGTCCAGTCACAGTCAGCGAGTCGAACAGCGCTTGGCTGCAAGGCATGTCTCACCGGGAGTGGCAGCGTCCTTGCCAAGAGATATAACGCTGCGGATGAGCGTTTTCCGGCTCGCCCTTCCGGAGCGACCTTGAATGCTGCAGGAATAACGCCAGGGGCCATCAGGTCGCATCCTCCGCAGGCCAGTTCTGTATGGTGTCGACAAAGACACTCAGCCACTGGTTGGTCTGATAGGCGTCCAGCGCACGATGATCGATCGACAGAGTCACATAACACATGGGTTGAATGCGTACCTTGCGTGTGCCGTCACGTTCGACGACTTTGAGGCGGTTTTCCATCTTGCCAATGCCCAGGATCGCGACCTGTGGCTGGTTGATGATGATTGGCGCAGCGAACAAACTGCCAGAGACGCCGTGATTGGAGATCGTGAAGGTCCCACCGCGCACGTCCTGACTGGTCAGCTCGCCCTGCCGAGCTCTTGTTGTCAGCTCGTTCAGTTCTTTTGAGACGCTCAGCAGGTCTCTGTTCTGCACCTCTTGTATGACCGGCACAACCAACCCCTGCTCGCCCAGTGCGGTGCCAATGCCGATGTTCAGATCATGAAACAGTTCCATTGCATCCTCATGGAAACGTGCATTGACTTCCGGTACACCTTCCAGAGCTCGGGCTGCCGCCAGCACGAAATAACTGGTGAATGTCAGTTTGATTCCCTGCTCGGAGTAGGCCTGTTTATGCTGTTTGCGATGCCGGATGATGGCCGACATTTCCATTTCGAACACGCTGGTGACATGGGGCGCGGTGTGCAGCAGCGATTCGACCATGTGACGGGCGATCCGACGACGCATGCTGTTGTGAGGTTTGAGGGTGGATTCCCCGACTCCCAATGACTGCTCAGAGGCTGCTGACTCGCTGGGTGATGCGCCTTCCCGAGGCGACTGAGGTGACTCAAGCCAATCCTGCAGATCGACCGAGGTGATGCGCCCTCCTCGTCCACTCCCATCCACCTGCTCCACCGTCTCGAGATCATTGTCACGCATCAATCGGCGAACGGACGGACTGAGCAGACTGGCCGTACTGTCATCCCCATCTGCCCAGTCGTCAGCATGCATCGTTGACTCATCGTCAGCAGCCAGGGAAATAGCTGCTTCGAGCGTCGGGTCCAGAAGCTGGTCATCTGCCGGCTGAATCTGATCATTCTGCTCGCTTTGGCGATCCTCGCCGATGCGCATGCGAGCGATCGTCACGCCAGCTTGCAAGCTGTCGCCCTCACCGACTAGCTGCTCGACAAGCGTGCCATCAGCAGGGGCGACAATTTCCAGAGCCACCTTGTCGGTCTCGATTTCGGCAATCGGCTTGTCGGCTTCAATGGCATCACCCGGCAGCACCATCCAACACGAAAAAATCGCCGCGGAGCCTTCCAGTTGGTCCTCGGTCAGGGTAATGTCGATCACTGAACTCATTCAGGTCTCCATCAGATGAGTCATGGTTCGGGCAATGGTCGCCACACTCGGCAGCGACTCATCCAGCAGTGCAGCGTTATGCGGACTGGGGATGTCTCTCATGGTCAAACGTTTGATCGGCGAGTCCAGATACCAGAATAATTCATCCACCAGCACGGCGGCAATCTCGGCGCCAAAGCCTGCGGTCTGGTTGTCTTCATGGACGATCAGACAGCGACCGGTTCGCTTCACCGATGTCATGACCTGATCCTTGTCCCAGGGCATGATCGTGCGCAGATCGAGAACCTCGACGCCACCGTCAATTTGATCGACCGCCTCCATGACCCGAGGCACCATGGCACCCCAACAGACGACGGTCAGCGCATCGCCGGAAGTCAGTGTAGCGGCCGATCCGAATTCAATGCCGTAATCATCTCCGGGCCACGGTCGACGCGACCAGGCCAGATCGTAGAGCGCCCGATGTTCGAAGAAGACGGTTGGATTGTTGTCACGAAGTGCCGTGCGAAGCAGACCAACAGCGTCGCTGGCATTGGATGGAAAGGCGACCTGCCATCCCACTTTATGGGCCCATTCCACTTCGTCACACACCGAATGCCAGGGGTCGCCGCGACGCGCATGGCCACCCGGAACCCTAACCACCATCGGCGCGGCAAAGCGATTGGCGGTTCGCCATCGCATCGTCCCCACGTCACTGAGTTGCTCGGCGGCAGGCTCGGCATATTTTCTGAACTGAATTTCCGGCACAGGCAGCAAACCCGATACCGCCAGACCGGACGCGCGACCAATGATGCCCTCTTCGGACAACGAAGTATCGAATACACGGTTCTGGCCGTGCTTGTCATGCAAGCCGAGCGTGACGGCATGCACGCCGCCCTTGGGACCGACATCTTCGCCGAAGACCAGCATTTTAGGGTTTAGGGACAACTCCTGATCGAGCGTCTGGCGAATCGCTGCAAGCATGTTCAGACGAGAACCGGTCGGCTCAGGCTTTGCCGCTGTGGTGACTCTCTGAGCCTGATCGGCAACCAGTCCACCCATGATCTGAGGGTCATTGGTTTCAGCATAGACATAGCGATGGATCCGAGCAGGATCCGGCTCGGCGCGATCCCGTGCGCGCGTCAGCGCATTACGAACCTCCTGATCGACATCCGAAGCCATTGTGTCCATGGCAGACTGATCAAGATGGCCATGGCTCAGCAGATACTGTTCCAGTTTGTCCTTGGGGTCGTTGGCCTGCTCAGCTTCGATCAATGACTTCGGTTTATAGGTCTGGGTGTCCTGGAAGGTGTGACCGCAGAGCCTGGGGACTTTCAGGCGTAGCAGGCACGGGCCCTGTTCATCCCGTACCTGTCTGACTGCATCGCGAATCAGTGCCGGCGTGGCGCCCGGATCGGTACCATCGCCATCGATGATGGTCAAATTCCGAAAGCTGGCCAGGCTGGCCACGTGGTCGCCGCCCGCAGTCTGCACGTCCGCCGGCACAGAGATGCCGTAGCCGTTGTCTTCGACATAGAACAGGTAGGGCAAAGACTCGGCGGTGGCAATGTTGAGCGCTGACCAGAAGCCGTTGGTAGACAGCGACGCATCACCGCCCATTGCGGTGGCGATGGCGCCTTTCCAGGCGTTTTGTTTCAATTCGTCCTGATGATATCGAATCGATTGAGCCCAGCCCGAGATCGGCGTGTATTGGGCACCGACTCCGCCAGACATTGGCAGCAGCGTACAACCGGGGCCGAGCCGACCATTTCCGGGCAGATTGCAGACCACACCAATATCCCGGCCATCGCTGTAGCTACCTGATCGGGCCAGTGGTGCCGACAGGGCATCTTCGATGCCCAGGCCAATGGCCAGCAGAAACGGCCTGGATCGATAATAGCCGGCGGCGGCGTCATGCGGATGGTTCATCGCATGACCGAGCAGGATCTGGGCAAAGTCGTGGCCGCGGGCCGAGAACTGGTTATACACTTCGCGGGCGGGGACCAGTTCAGACTCCTCGAGGTGATCAATGGCTCGCGACACCAGCAGTGTCCTGTAGATATCGACCCATTCGCTGACAGAAAACAGGGGACGATCCATCTGGGTCACCGTCTCACTCATTGACCAAAACTCCACGCGATTAACAGAACCGCTGATCATATCAAAAATAGTGGAATCTCGTGGAGATGGTGTAGGATTTCACCCAGACCGATAACCTGTGGAATCAACATGACCCTTCCAAACTCGTTCACACATGCCTCAATGTTGCTTTTCTTCGGGCTCATCAGCGCCTCGGCAAACGCCGCGACCGATCAGTCCAGAGTATCCGAATGGGTTCAGCAACAGATGACTCGTGAGTCGACAGTACCGGTTCTGATTCGTCTGCATGATGGGGTCAGTCGCCAGGCCTGGTCACACATCGACTCACCGCTGGCGCGACGAACCATGATGGTCAATGCACTCAGGCAACAGGCCGAAGCCAGCCAGCAGAACCTGGTTCGCCTGCTCATCGAGGAAGGCATAGCCCATCGATCCTTCTGGGTCGTCAACATGATTCAGGCTGACTTGACTGCCGACCTGATCGAGCAGTTGTCCAAACATCCCGATGTGGCTTACCTGCACGCCAACCCGAACGTCAAGGCCAATCTGCCGGAGACAAACCCACTCGACTTGTTGAACAGTGCTGCGTTCAATCGAGCCGTTGAAAGCAGCCTCAGCCATGTGGGTGCTGATCAACTGTGGTCGATGGGCGTGCGTGGTCAGGGCATCGTCATCGGAGGTCAGGATACCGGCTATCAATGGGACCACCCTGCTCTGATCGACAGCTATCGTGGCAACCAGGGCGGCACGCCGAGTCACGACTATCACTGGCACGATGCAATCCATTCGGGCGGCGGTATCTGTGGTGCTGATTCGGTCGTACCCTGTGATGATCACAACCACGGCACCCACACCATGGGCACCATGACCGGCGATGATGGCGCCGGCAACCAGATAGGCATGGCTCCGGGAGCCACCTGGATCGGCTGCCGTAACATGGATCAGGGCAACGGCACGCCGGCCACCTACAGCGAGTGCTTTGAATGGTTTCTGGCGCCAACTGATCTGAATGGCAACAATCCCGATCCGGCCATGGCGCCCCACGTGATCAACAACTCATGGGGGTGTCCGCCGTCTGAAGGGTGTACCGACCCTGCAGTGATGCAGACCGTGGTCGAGACCGTTCGAGCAGCCGGCATCATGGTTGTCGTCTCTGCAGGCAACTCAGGCTCCAGCTGTTCCAGCGTTGAAACGCCCGCTGCGATCTATGATGCCTCGTTCACGGTCGGCAATACTCGACTCAATGACGCGATCCATAACAGCAGTAGCCGCGGCCCGGTCAGCGTCGATGGCAGCAATCGACTGAAGCCGGATATTTCAGCACCGGGCACCAGCATTCGTTCCTCGATCCGCGGTGGCGCTTATGCCTCATTCACCGGCACCAGCATGTCTGGCCCTCACGTGGCCGGTCACATGGCGCTGCTCATGTCCGCAGACCCCTCACTGATTGGGCAGGTAAACACGCTTGAACAGCTGACCCGCGACTCAGCCGTGCCACTGACCTCAACTCAGAACTGCGGCGGCCTGGCCGGACAGTCACCCAATCATGTGTTTGGCCATGGTCGAATCAATTCACGGGCTGCATTTGAACTGCTCGATAATCGCCTCTTCAGCGACGGGTTCGAATCACTCTGAATAGCCCGGACCCTCAGCTAGAGCAACAACAGCCGAGACATTACTGGCCCATCGGGACGCTGGTCAACATGGCCACCGTCACTGTCGGCAGCCTGCTGGGCCTGATGCTGCAGAACATTCTCGACCCTGACTTGCAGGCAATGGTGTTTCAGGCCATTGGTCTGGCTACCCTGGTCATCGGTATGCGCATGTGCCTACAGTTGGACGGTCGCTATTTACTGGGCTTCATCTTCAGCCTGATGATCGGTGCGATCATTGGGCAATGGCTAGGCGTTGATACCCTGCTGGCCAACAGCAGCGAAGCACTGAAGGCAACCATGTCCATCGAATCGTCGCTGTTCAGCGAGGGACTGGTCACTGCCTTCATTCTGTTTTGTGTGGGATCAATGACCATCGTCGGTGCGATAGAGGAAGGCATCGAAGGCAAGCGCGAACTGCTGTATGCCAAATCGCTGCTGGATGGGATTTCATCGATTGCCTTTGCGGCCACTTACGGCATCGGCGTGCTGTTTTCGATCCTGCCGATGCTGATTTTCCAGGGCGGACTGACGGTGCTGGCCCGCAAGGCACGGGCTCTGTTCACCCCTCACATGATCGACATGATCACCGCAGTGGGCGGAGCACTGATTATCGGAATCGGCATCCGGCTACTAGGACTCGGCCAGATCAATGTGGAAAACTTGCTGCCGAGCCTGCTGGTCGCCGTCGCCGTCGCGCGTCTAAACGAATGGTTAGCGCAGCGCAGGGCGACCTCCAGCAGCGACAGTGACTAGGAGCCTGTCGGACTTAACATGATCGACTGCGGAAAATCCGGGTTTGGCCAGATGTCCGGATCTTTTTCGTGACATAGCGGTGCTATTCGCCTCAAAAAATTCAAAAATCTGACTCAAATCGGCTTTCCCTCGCGACGATCGGTCAAGTCCGACAGGCTCCTAGAAGCGGCTCCCCGGCTGAGCCAGGAACTGCTCTTCTTCAATCGTTGATTGTCGACCCAGAATGGCGTTTCGATGAGGATAACGGCCAAAGCGCTGGATGATGTCGTGATGTCTTTGCGCACTCCTCAATACATCGAGGTCTGCAAGGTTCTTGTACAGCGCCAGTGAATGAACCTGGATGAGTCGTGACTCGCTGTGCATGAAGGGCATGTAGAGGAAATGCCGCTGTGATCGGCTCATGCCAAGATCTGAACCATCGACCACAGCGGACTGAGCCAGCACCAATGCTTGCGGGTCCGCCGCGAAGGCGTCAGGCCGATCACGATGAACATTCCGCGAGAATTGATCCAGAAGCAGAATCTCCGCCAGGCAACCTGAGGCAGTCTGACGCCAATGCGACAGTTCGCAGGCCCGAGCCTGCTGCAACAGCGCCCCGAATTGTGCCTCGATCTGCTCGTCCAGTGCGGCGCTCTTGCGCCACCATTGGGCAGGCTTCAAGGTGTCGAACCAGAAACTCAGAACCTCATCAGCTTGCAAGCCGATCATGACAGGGAGTCCATGGTCGCGCTGATCAGGCGTTGTTTCTCTCGGCTGGCCAGCGGCTCCAGATCGGCAAACAGTCGCATGCATTCAGTCAGCACTTGCGGTTCTGCCAGCAGATCCTCGACTCCGGGGACCAGATCAACCGGTCGACTCAGCCGCTGCGAGACCCCTCGAACACTCTGTATCAATACCGTCGATTGAGCATAGCTCGTCAGCAGACGGTGCTCTTTCTGATAGCGTGCAAAACGCTGCAAGCTGGGCGGCAATTGCTCCATGTGGCGATCCAGCAGGGCATAACACTGCTCGGCAAGTTGCTCATGATCCAGCGCCGAATAGGCCGAAAAATCTCTCGCGATCAGATGGTCGAAAACCATGTCGATCACGATGCCAGCATAGCGCCGTAACGCCGGCCTGAGGACAGCCTTGCAAGCCAGAAACGATGGGTGGTGATCAGTTGAACGGTCAATTCGTCGGTGCTGAAGAATGCCTCGCCAGACCGGGTCAGGCCATGACTGCCAGTCATGGCCGCGAACATGGTCACCCAGATACGCGCCCAGTCGCCAACCGTCCTCGGGACCGGCAAGCAGGACATGGGCCAGATAGTTCATGAGCTAATCTGAATAGGCCCACAACCAGGCAGCGTAGTGATCAGGGCTGCACCGATGAGGCTGGTCGGAGTGTGATAGCCCGGATCACTGGAATTGTTCAGCAGGTGCTCGGTCATCGCCAGCGCACCGGTCATGGTGACGCTGTAGCCATTGGCCGTTGTCACCCGAGCTTCGAGAACCTCGCCTGCTGCATTGCTGACCTGGCCCCAGACGTAGGTAGGCGAGGCGAGGCGCTGGGTCTCATCGGGCCCCTGCACACTCTTTTCGATGCGGCGCTTCATCATCGACTGCACCCAGGACATGCCCAGTAAAGGGCGAATCCAGTTCAATTTGCGCATCCGGCCCACCAGTCTCGGCGAAGCAGGAATGAACACCCGAATATTGTCGATTCCGGTCGACCAGGCAGCCGTCGAGACATCCCCCCAGGGAATGGTCACCGCCAGCTTTTCACCGTCTCCAAAGTCGATCTTGCGATCTTCATACGCCAGAGGGACCGTCTTGAGCTGGCCGTCCTGTCGAATTCGGCCTCCCAGACCCAGGCCTTCAACAGACGTTTTTGCAGTCCCTGGGCTAAAGCCCGAACGCGAATCGAAACCGAGCAACAAGCTCGTCGCATCAGGCATTTGCTTTGACAACGTCGCCGCGATGCAATCGGTGGGAATGACGTCAAACCCGACACCCGGACAGACCACGATTCCGGACTCAATGGCCTTCGAGTGCAACGCCTGACCGCGTTCAAACACACTGATCTCACCGGTGATATCCAGATAGTGGGTCGCCGTCTTCAGGCAGGCCTGCATCATGGGCTCGGCCGTGGCCGAATAGGGTCCTGCACAGTGCAGCACCAGCGCCTGATCGGCGATCATTTCAGGGTGATCTGCCAGCTCATCCAGCGCAAAAACCCTGACCGGCAGTTGAAGCTCTTCGCCCAGTGCTTCAATCACCTCAGCATTACGACCCGCCAAAGTGGGCGTGAGACCGCGACGGGCTGCTTCGCGCGCGATCAGCTCACCCGAGTAGCCATTGGCGCCATAGATCATCCACAGAGAATCAGTCATTGGCCTTCTCCGAGTTGAACATCTGCCGGGCATGCTTGCGCTTCAAGCGAAACATCCACTCGGGAAACCAGCGTCGAATCCGGTCCTGACGACGACTGTTCTTGTCTGTCAGCAGCATGAACTGACCCTTGTTCACAGCCTGACCAATCATGCTTGCGACGTCATCGGCGCTGACGCCTGAGTGCTCCATCAAATGATTGATCCGGGATTTGAGTGCATCGGATGTGGTGTCCATGCTGGCCACCAGGTTGGTCTTGAAAAACGCCGGACAGACCACGGTCACCCCGATGCCATCATCGACCACCTCGCCCCGCAATGTCTCACTGAGCGCAATCACCCCGGCTTTGGCGACGTTATAGGTCATCATCCCCGGAGCCAAAATCAAGCCTGCAATCGAAGCGATATTGACCAGGTGACCCTTGCGCTGCTCCTTCATCATCGGCAGGAAAGCCCGACAGCCACGCATCACACTGAGCAGGTCGATATCAATCAAACGAAGCCACTCCTCGTCGTCGGTCTCCAGCAACGACCCTGAACTTGCCACACCAGCATTGTTGATCAGGATGTCACAGCCACTCATCTGCGTCTTGGCCGTCAAAGCCAGGGCTTCGACATCGGCAGTGCTGGCCACGTCACAGTGCTGATAGGTCACAGCAGCAGCGATGCCTGACAATTCGTCCAGCACGGTCTCAGCCGCGTCATCGTTGAGGTCGGCCAAAAGCAGTGTTGCGCCTTTGCTGGCATAGTGTCTGGCTAGGGCAAGACCCAGACCACTGAGGCCACCAGTGATGACAACCCGTTGCATGTCGCTCATTGAATCTCCCTGCCCGATTACGGGCATACAGTCGCCTCATCAAAGAGGCGAAAGTGAACATGCTGCCATGTGCCCAGCCTCGATTCAACGACCGCCCTCGGCTATCTCGATCCATCGAGGTCATGTTACCCTGAGCGACCCTGATGCACCCGGGTGACGCGCATGGATTTTTCGGTCGACTCATCGATTTCCTCACGACTCAGCGACATGCATACCTTTGTTCACGAGCAGCTGATTCCGCTGGAACCTTTGCTGCTCTCTCAGCAAATCGACACCCTCATGCCCCAACTGGATGACCTGCGTGATGCGGTTCGGGCTCAGGGTTGGTGGGCACCCAATTTGCCTGCCTCGCTGGGTGGCAGCTGGCGTGACATGGTCCATCTTGGACTGACCTCCGAAGTGCTTGGACAGACGCCGCTGGGACATTATGTGTTTGGCTGTCAGGCACCGGACGCCGGCAATGCCGAACTGCTTCACCTGCATGGCAACACCAAGCAACAAACCGAGTGGCTCAAGCCACTTGCCATCGGTGACATTCGAAGCTGTTTCGCGATGACCGAACCGGATACAGCCGGCTCGAATCCGACCTTGCTGGCTTGCCGCGCCAAACTCGACGGGGACCACTGGGTCATCAACGGCCGCAAGTGGTTCACCACGGCCGCAGACGGGGCACAGCTGGTCATCGTCATGGCCGTGACTGACCCCGATGCTGCACCCCATCAGCGGGCCAGTATGATCCTGTTACCTGCTGATCAATCCGGCTACCGAATCGTTCGCAATATTCCGGTGATGGGCCACGCCGGTGCCGGCTACTACAGCCACTCGGAAGTCGAATTCACCGATTGTCGCGTTCCCGCCGAGAATCTGCTGGGAGGGCGAGGACAGGGATTTGCACTCGCTCAGGCCCGACTGGGCCCTGGGCGCATTCAGCACTGCATGCGCTGGCTCGGCATCGCACGTCGCGCCATCGACGAGGCCTGTCGCTATACTAGCAAACGACAGATTCGCAGCGACCAGATGCTGTCCGATCAGCAAACTATCCGCACCTGGCTGGCCGAATCCGAAGCGTCCTTGCAGGCCGCCAAAACACTGGTTCTGAAAACAGCCTGGCGACTGGATCATGAGCCCACGAAGGCCGTTCGACCAGACATCTCGATGATCAAGTTTCTCACCGCCGACGTGCTGCAGAAGGTCGTAGACCGATGTCTGCAAATGCATGGCGCTCTGGGCGTGACTGACGATCGGATTCTGGCGTTCTTCTATCGAGAAGAACGTGCCGCTCGGATTTATGACGGACCCGATGAAGTCCACAAACAGTCTCTGGCCAAACACATGCTGGCCGCCCATGCATCCTCCGAGCACAGTGGATGAGCCAGTTGCCTGATCAGACCATGCGCGTTCGCGACGAGGATGCGCTGGATCAGGATTCACTGGTTCAGTATTTGTCCGAAGCACTGGGCAGTCGCTTTGCCGACGGCGACCTGAGCATCCGACAGTTTGCTGGCGGTGCCTCCAATCTGACCTATCTGCTCAGCACCCCGCAAGGTGATCTGATCCTGAGGCGCCCTCCATCCGGCACCAAGGCGGCCAGCGCGCATGACATGGGGCGCGAATTTCGCGTTCTCTCAGCGCTCAGGCCCCATTTTCCCTATTGTCCACAAGCGCTGAGTTACTGTGAGACTCCTGAAGTCCTGGGGACCCCGTTTTATCTGATGAGCCGGATCAATGGCCTGATTCCCCGACGCAACATGCCCGTCGCACTGGATGCAGCACAACACAGTCGCTTGTGCGAGGCGTTGATCGATCGCCATGTGCAGCTGCACCAGGTCGACTGTACTCCTGAGGAGCTGGCTGCTCTTGGCAAACCGGCAGGCTACGTCTCACGCCAGGTCAGCGGCTGGAATGAGCGATATCAAGCTGCGATGACCGATGAGGCCGCTGTTGCCGGTGACCTGATGCAGTGGCTTGTTGATCAGCAACCGCCTGATCAGGCCAATGGCTGCCTGATCCACAACGACTACAAATTTGACAATGTAGTGCTGGACCCGGACGAACCGACTCGCATCATTGGTGTGCTGGACTGGGAAATGGCCACATTGGGCGACCCGCTGATGGATCTGGGCTGCTCGCTGGCCTACTGGATCGAAGCTGATGACCCGCCTCCGCTGCAAGCCATTCGTCAATTGCCGACCCAGCTGCCCGGAATGATGACCCGTCAACAAGTGATCGACCGCTATGCTTCGAGCTGTCAGATCAATCCGGACAATCTAGGCTTCTATCAGGTCTTTGGCCAGTTTCGTCTGGCCGTCATTGTCCAGCAGATTTATTATCGTTTTGCCAATGGTCAGACCAGCAATCCCAAGTTCAGCCAGTTTGGCCAGATTGCCCAGGTGCTGATCAACCACGCCAACCACACCAGGAAGACACTATGACCGACACCGCCCAGACGCCCAACTCTCCTGCTTCCGCCTTCCGTCTGGATGGCCGCATTGCCCTGATTACCGGCGCCAGTCGAGGCATCGGCGAAGCCATCGCCTGGCTCTATGCCCGTCAGGGTGCACGGGTCATCATCTCAAGCCGCAAACAGGCGGATCTCGACGTCCTGGCCGAAGCCATCCGCAGTGAAGGGCATGACGCCACTGCCATTGCCTGTCATATTGGCGATGATGAGGCGATAGAGTCACTGTTCAAGCGGATTGCTGAGGAATTCAGTGGACTGGACATCCTGGTCAACAATGCCGCCACCAACCCGTACTTTGGCCATGTGCTGGAGACCCCGGGTTCGATGTTCGACAAGACCGTCGATGTCAATATTCGTGGTTATTTCCGCATGAGTCAGCTGGGTGGCCAGATGATGCGCGATCGCAGCGATGGGCGCACCGGTGGTTGCATCATCAACACCTCATCGGTCAACGGTGTGCGCCCGGGATTCAATCAGGGCATCTATTCGATCACCAAAGCTGCGATCATCTCGATGACCGAGGCGTTCGCCCGTGAATGTGCCCCGCAAAAGATTCGCGTCAATGCCGTACTCCCCGGGATCACCGATACCAAATTTGCCTCGGCGCTGACCCAGAACGAAGCGATCCTGAAAATGATTCTGCCGATGATTCCAATGCAACGGGTCGCCGACCCTGCCGAGATTGCTCCGGCGTTTCTATTTCTGGCCTCTGACGAAGCCTCCTATATCACCGGTGTCTCGCTGCCAGTGGATGGGGGCTGGCTGATTTAGGCTACAGAGCAGATAATCAAGTTGCCAGAACCTACCGAGACTTGCGATGAGCGATGAATCACTGCGCACCCCGGAGTACTTTCCGGACGACAGCCAGAACATCATTCTGCGAGGTGCTGCCGGCGATATCGAAGCCCAGACCTCCCGCGCCGAGCAGAACACCCATCAGGCCACCATCATCATCTGCCATGGCGTCATCCAGAATGCCGCTCACATGCACAACAAGGTCGTGATGATGATGAAGCGGGCGATGCTCGAATTGGGTGTGGATACCATCAAATTCGATTTTCGTGGTGTCGGCGCGTCGGAAGGGGAATTCGACCAGGGCTTTGGTGAAACCCGAGATCTGCTGACGGTGGCCAACTGGGTCCGCACGGTCAAACCCGATCAACAGATTTGGCTCGGAGGCTATGGGTTTGGCTGCTATGTCACCATTCGAGCTTGTCAGAAGCTGGAAGTGGCTCAGTTGATCAGCGTCTCGCCACCGGTGCATCGTTTCGATTTTGCCTCGCTGCCCGAGCCCGCCTGTCCCTGGTTGCTGGTTCAGGGGATGGATGACGAACGGGTCAATCCCGAAGCGGTCTACAACTGGGTCGAATCTCTTGAGCGCCCGCCACAACTGATTCGAATCCCGGGCGCGAACAATGGCTACCATCGACATCTGATGGATCTTCGTGGGGTCTTGAAAAATGGCATTCGACGACAATCGAAGTCGCATGCCGACGAGCCTCCAGCATGACGCGCCACTCGCCATCAGCCTGGTACCAGGCCCAGCTGGAGTCCGGACAGTTCCTGCCCGACGAGGCTCAGGCCGAGATTGTCGATGCCCTGCAGTCGGTCTATGAATCACTACTGCAACCGGCACAAAAACGTGGCTGGCTGAGGCGTCGAGAAACACCCGACAGCGTCAGAGGACTGTATATCTGGGGCAGTGTGGGCCGCGGCAAAACCTGGATGATGGACAGCTTTTTCGAGGCGCTGCCATTCCCGGAAAAGCGCCGAATTCATTTTCATCGATTCATGGAGGACGTTCATGATCGACTCAGCGAGCTGCCCGGTGAATCAGATCCGTTGACACTCATCGGCGAGGCCTTGGCCAGTGAATTTCGAGTGCTCTGCTTTGACGAATTCTTTGTCTCCGATATTGGCGATGCGATGCTGCTGGCCGGCCTGTTCGAATGCCTGTTCAACCATGGTGTCTGCCTGGTCGCGACCTCCAACGTCACTCCCGATGGCCTGTATCGAGACGGACTGCAGCGTGCGAAATTCTTGCCCGCCATCGAATTGATCAAACAACACACCAAGGTCATCCATCTGGGTGACGGACAAGATTTTCGATTGCGAATTCTCAGTCGCGCTGACATTTTCCACACGCCATCGGATGCAGAAGCACGGTCACTGCTCGACGATGCCTTTGGCAAACTGGCACCCAGCGAGATCAGTCGTGACTCGGCCATCGATATCAACCACAGAAAAATACCGGTTCTGGCCTTGTCCGATGGCCTGGTCTGGTTCGATTTCAAGGTCCTGTGCGAGGGCCATCGCTCCTCCTCGGACTACATAGAGATTGCTCGTCAATTCAATACCGTCATGCTCAGTGGCCTGCGATCAATGGGCGAGGATGACAATAACACCGCCAGGC
>QIKT01000141.1 GCA_003233095.1 Oceanospirillales bacterium
AGGCGCATGAACCGAGTCATAGTGTTGCTATGGCTCGGTTCATGCAACGCAGAGGGGGCGTGTTTGACGCTCAAGACAAGCGGTCATGACTGGTTCAGAGGTTCCCTAGCTCAGAAGTCCAGATCCAGATCGATATTGCCCAGCATATTGCCATTCAGAAGAGTGGCCACATCGCGTGGGTTGATCTCACCGGTGATGTTGATCATGACGGCTTCATTACCCGGGCTCATGACCAGCACAGTGATGCCTTCGAGCATATCTTCACTGCCCATGACCATCACGTCGACGTGATCGTCACCATCGCGGACCTTAACCAGGGTGTCCCAGCCATCACGCGCCAGGGTGTTGGACAGGTCAGCAAACGACTCTTCCAGCTCGCGGTTGCCGCGTTCAGTGTTGAAGACGCGCACGCGCACGTTCTCAAGATTGCGCATGATGCGAGCGGCATCGTCATTGCGATCATCGGCTGCTTGACTGGCCAGGGCCATGATCCAGCCACCCAGGTTGATGTCGACGGTGACATCAGATTGAGACAGACCACGAATCTGGTCCAGGTCGACAAAACCACGAGACTGGGCATTGGCCATCCCGCTGAATAACAGGGTGCTGGCCAGCAGGGCCAGGCGGAAGGGCGAGCGTGTCAGGGTCGTCATGAGTGTGTTCTCCATAATATTGTGTGGTGTTCAGACATCAACACGGATGCCTCATGAATTTGTTACAGTGAGCCGTGAAAAATCTGCTCCAGACACACCGGTTTGACTTGAATCGACCCGATCACCGAAAATGGTCGGTCTTTCCGGTCGGGGGCTCACGACTTTGAAACGCAGTACACGTCTGGCCAATCGCCTGTTCAGCTGGATTATTCGCGGACTGGTGAAGCCGCGCATCATTCCCGAAACCATCGACATCCAGCCCGATCCTTCGATCTGCTATGTGCTGGAGTCCGATCTGTTGTCCAATCGCCTGATTCTGGAACAGGCCACAGTGAAAGCCGGCATGCCCTCATCGTTGCAGCCGGCAGAATCAGAGCACACACCGCCGCAAGCCATGCTTGCCATCCAGGAGATGCGTGGCCTGATTCTGCGCCGCCCTGATCTGCGCGCGCATCTGGACGACCTCAAGTCGCTGCTCGAATGGATGGGCAGCCATCCCGAACAGGACATCCAGCTGGTCCCGGTATCGATCTTTCTCGGTAGAGCCACCGATGGTGACTCGGGCGTGTTCAAGATCCTGTTCACCGAGAACTGGCCGATCACAGGTCGAATTCGCCGCTTCTTCAGCATGTTGTTCAATGGTCGTGATTCGATCGTGCAATTCAGCGCGCCGATATCATTGCGGCAGATCGTCGAGGAAGACCTCAGCCAACGACGCCTGATTCGAAAAATCTCGCGCGTGCTTCGCGTTCACTTTCGTCGAGTCAGAAGCTCGGTCCTGGGGCCTGACCTGTCGCATCGCCGGACCCTGCTCGATACGCTGCTGAAAACGGCTGTGGTGCGCGATGCGATTCGTGTCGAGGCGCGCAAGAAGAAGATAACGCTCAACAAGGCTCGCAAGCAGGCTCGCAAGTATGCCAAGGAAATTGCCGCCGACTATTCCTATACCGCGGTGCGCATCGCATCACGGATCATGCACTGGTTCTGGAATCGCATCTACAACGGCGTGCGAGTTCGGCACAAGCACAACCTGACCGACATTCCCAAGGGCAGCGAGATCATCTACGTGCCCTGTCACCGCAGCCATATCGACTACCTGCTGGTGTCCTGGTTGGTTCACAACCAGGGGCTGGTGGTGCCGCATATTGCCGCCGGCGTGAATCTGAACATGCCGGTGATTGGCAGCATCCTGCGGCGCGGCGGTGCGTTTTTCATTCGTCGCAGTTTCCGATCCAACATGCTGTACTCGGTCATTTTCAACGAGTATGTCGACATGATGTTTCGCAAGGGCGTGTCGATGGAGTACTTCATCGAAGGCGGTCGTAGCCGCACCGGTCGATTGCGCGACCCGAGTATGGGCATGCTGAACATGACGGTTCGCAGCTATCTGCGCCATCAGCAGCGGCCGGTCAAGCTGATCCCGATCTATGTGGGCTATGAAAGGCTGGTGGAGGGCTCGTCCTACCTCAAGGAACTGTCTGGCGGACACAAGAAAAGCGAGTCAGTCGGCGGCTTTTTCAAGTCGCTGAAAATCCTCCGCGAGCAGTTTGGCCGAGTTCACGTCAGCTATGGCAAGCCGATTGATCTGGCGACACATATCGAGCAGTTCGAGCCGAATTGGCGCGATACACCCGACATGGCCACCCAGCGACCTGCCTGGATGCCCGGCGTGGTCGAGGAGCTAGGCCTTGAGGTGATGCGTGCGATCAACCGCACCACCCACGTCAACCCGATCAATCTGATTGCTGTTACGCTGCTGTCGAGCTTGCGCAACGCGGTGTCTGAAGCGGACCTGATCAGGCAAATCGATTTTGTTCGCACAGTGATCCTGCTGTCCGATCTGTCTGACGAGGTGACTGTCACCGACATGCCGGCTGCCGACGTCATCGCCTATGCCGAGGGCCTCAAGTCTGTCAGTCGCAAAGAACATGCGCTGGGCGATGTCATCTACTGCGAGGAGGTTCAGTCCTGGAGCCTGACCTACTTCCGCAACAACATCATGCACTTGCTCACAGCGCATGCCTGGGTGGCCTGCATGTTCCGCTACAACATGAGCTTCAGTCGCACGCGGCTGCTGATGATGGCCTCGGCCGTCTATCCGTACCTACGGCGTGAACTGTTTGTACCGATTGCCGAGGACGACTTCCCGGCGCACTGTGAACGTGCCATCGATCATCTGATTGGAATGGAATTCCTGCGGGTCGATAAGCACGACGCCGATCGACTGCACCGTCATCGCGGCGATACCACTCAAGCCATGCAGCTCAAACAACTGTCCGCTCCGGTGTTCCAGTCGCTGGAACGCTATTACATGACCGTCGCCATCCTGGTGCGCAACGGTTCGGGCACGCTGTCATCGGGCCAACTGGAAAACCTCTGTCACCTGTGTGCCGAACGATTGTCGATCATGTACTCGCGCAACTCGCCTGACTTTTTCGATCGTGCGCTGTTCAAGGGCTTTATCCGCAAGCTGCGTGACTATGACATTCTGGGCACTAATGAGGAAGGCAAGCTGACCTTTGGCGAGCAGCTGGTGGATGTGATCGAGGACGCCAAGGGCGTGTTGTCGAAGGAGGTGAGGCACACCATCTTGCAGATCTCGTACATTCCCGATGAATCGGCCAATCAGGAGCAAATCGAGGCACCGCAGGATGATCTGGAAGCCGCCGCGCTGGATAGCGCCGAAGCGATTGTCGAAGAGAAGACGCCGCCACCTGCAGGGTGACGGCGGAAGATGGGCTGAGGGTCAGGCGTCCAGGTCGGGAATCTGCTGGCTTTCCAGCCATGTGATGGTGTCCTTGAGGCGCAACTTGCGCTTTTTAAGACGCCGAATCTGCAAGTCATCGGCCTGTGGGGTCAGGCTCAGTTCGGCGATCGTCTCATTGAGTACCTTGTGTTCCTGACGTATTTCACCCAGCGAGCGGGTGATTTCCTCCAGATCACGCGGCGTCCCCATCTGCCCTAGAGCCCCATGTCTGCAATCATCACGCCGAGCACCTGTTCAATGGCAGCATTGAGGCCGTCAATAGCACGATCGGGCTGGGCGATGAGCTGCTCGAAGTTCTTGAAGACCCAGACCTCATCGGCCTCGATGGCCTTTTCCTCACCTTTGTTGTCGTAAGCATGATATTGAATGCGGGATTCATACACAGTACCCAGCGAGCTGCTGTCGATCAGTCGGGCACGGATGTGCAAGGTGGGATAGTAAGGCTTGCTGAGTCCGTTGGCAGCATAGCCGACGTACTCGACCGCGATATCCAGCAAGAAGTCATAATCGGCAAAGCGATCCGGATAGCGCTTCTCGAACTTGCCCGGCGGCACGGCTTCGAGAATGTTGTCCCTGGTGCGCCGGAAATCGACAAACTCGGCCATCAGTCCTGAGGTGTTGAGCTGATCGGTGACCGCGGTGGACAAGTTGTCCTGGTAGCGGTACCCCTGTTCGACAACGGTTTCGGTGAACTTGCGTCGCTTGGTGTCCTTACCCTTGATCACGGTGATCTTGCCGACAGTGCCGAGCAGGCCAAGCTTGTTGTCCTGGACATCGACCGAGAGCTTTTCAGGCATATTCAGAGGCAGGACGGCGATACGGGTCTGCTCGGTCAATTCCTGATCGATCGGCACGGCGACATACTTGCCACCGCAGGCGGCCAGCGCCAGAGAAATTCCTGTCATGCACCAGATTCTACGCATTAATAACACCCCTTGTTGGTGGGTCAATGGACTGGCCGATTGCCAGGCTTGACCTACACTGACCGGTAGCAAGCCCGAATCATTGCACAGGACGGTTCGGCAACGAACCGTCTGTAGACATACTCTGAAGTTCCTTTAACATATACGCCCTGCTGACAAATGTCCATGGCCTGACTTGCCGCCTCCGGATGACGATTCAGAGCACTGACTCTGACCTTGGCAGCCAACCCATCCGCCGTGCCGGAGCACCTGATGAACCAGCCTGCCCAGAAACTGAAAATCGACCAGAACAAGCTGCACCAGCGCATCCGTCGCCTGACCGGTCAGGCGATCATGGATTTTGGCATGATCGAGGAGGGCGACAAGATCATGGTCTGTCTGTCCGGTGGCAAGGATTCCTATGTCATGCTCGACATGCTGCTGGCGCTGCAGAAAAAGGCGCCGGTCGCCTTCGAGCTGGTGGCGGTGAATCTGGACCAGAAGCAACCGGGTTTTCCCGAACACGTGCTGCCCGATTACCTGGGCGAGCTGGGCGTGCCATTCGACATCATCGAACAGGACACTTACAGCATCGTCAAACGAGTCATCCCCGAAGGCAAAACCACCTGCGGACTGTGTTCTCGCCTCAGACGTGGCGTGCTGTATACCTATGCCGAGGCCAATGGCTTCACCAAGATCGCTCTGGGCCATCATCGCGACGACCTGATCGAGACTCTGTTTCTGAACATGTTCTTTGCTGGCACCCTCAAGTCCATGCCGCCCAAGCTGCTGTCCGACAACGGCAAGCACGTCGTCATCCGGCCACTGGCGTACTGCCGCGAGCGTGATCTGATCGACTTTGCCGATCAGCAGCAGTACCCTATTATTCCCTGTACCTTGTGCGGCTCTCAGCAGAACCTGCAGCGTCAGGAAATCAAGGCCATGCTGCAGCAGTGGCAACAACAATATCCCGGCCGGGTCGAGAGCATCTTTCGCTCGATGAGCCATGTGGTAGGCTCGCACCTGGCCGATCATGAGCTGTTCGACTTCGTCGGCCTGCATCGCGAGACTGAACACACACCCCTGACAGAACAAACTGCCGACTGGCATCACTGAACGTTGCCTCATCAAGTCACTGCCTGATCCATCAATTTCTGGAGAATGACCCATGTGGTTCAAGAATCTGCGCGTGTTTCGCGTGACCGACTGCCCAACACTGAGCAAAGCTGATATACAAGAGGCGCTTGAGAAAGATGCGCTGCAACCGGTCGGCAAAGTCGAACCGGCATCGGCCGGCTGGACCTCGGTATATCGCCGTCAGGACGACCGCCTCGTTCACAGCTCGGGCCCACACTGCCACCTGATCCGCTATGGCCTGGAAGAACGCGTCCTGCCTGCCGCGGTGGTCAAAGAAGTGATGCTTTCGAGGCTGGAAGCGTTTGAAGACGAAAATGGACGCCCAGCAGGCCGCAAACTAAAGATGCAGCTGCGCGACGAGATTGTCATGGACCTGTTGCCTCGGGCCTTCGTCAAGCCGCGTTCGATAGACCTGTGGCTGGATACCCAGCGCCAGTGGCTGGTCATCAATACCTCCAGTGCCAGTCAGGCCGACGATGTCTGCGCCCTGCTGCGTCAGTCCTTCGATGGACTGAAGTTGCAGATTCCCGATATGGACAGCCGTGTTCAGACCACGCTGACCCATTGGCTCAGCAGCGGCGACGCGGATGGTGCATTCTCGCTGTCGGATGAGTGCGATCTGCAAAGCAGTGAGAATCAGCGCGCAATTGTGCGCTGCCGCGCCCAGAACCTGCACGCTCCGGAAATCGAAGCGCACCTGGGGTCGGGCAAACAGGTCATGAAGCTGGGGCTGAGCTGGGCCGACAAACTGAGTCTGGCCATGGGCATCGATTTCTCCTTCCAGCGACTCAGCTGGCTGGATCTGATCAATGAGCAGATCGAGTCGATTCAGGCCGAGGACTTTGAAGAAGAGCTGGATGCCCGGTTCACCCTCATGACTCAGGAAGTCGGACAGATGCTGACCCAGATGGCCGAACTGATGGAGTGGCGTCAGGCGTCCTGACTTCAGGCTGGGTCAGCTCGGAGCACGGAACCAAGGGGCCATCTGAACAAGTCGTGGGCGGAGTGGATTGAGAGGGCAATTACGTCTGATCAAGGCGCATAAATCGAGTCATAGTGTTGCTATGGCTCGGTTCATGCAACGCAGAGAGAGCGTATTTGACGTTCAATCCACTCCGCCCACGACTTGTTCAGGGGTTCCCCTGTGCGTTTCAAACAGTACTCCGATCAGGGGTTGTAGAACGCACCCAGACGGACACCGCTGAACGAGAGGGTCAGGGAGTGACTGCAGAGCAACCATCATTCTTGCAGCGTGCCAATCTTGCTAATTCGAGCGCAGAAATTGCCGCAAGGCCGCTGTCATTTTTTTGTCGGCTACTGGACCGATTGAAACCCGATCAGAGGCGCAGCCTTGCAGACATCACCGTGATGGAGATATCCCGTGCGCCCACTGAAGATGAATATGGCCAGCCTTGCCCCGGCGACACTCACGCCACCGACGCCTGATCAGGAAATGGACGGGCCGTGGCGTCAAGAGACTCACGGCGACTGGGGGCTGAAGCTTCTGGTGCCTGCTCGATGGCGACGGACTGACGCCTGGCCAGGCAGCCGAGTTGATTATCGCGATGGCAATCGTCTGAGATTGTCGCTGATCCGCTTGCGGTCCGACGACATCGCAACAGGAGAGGATTCAAGCGCTGAAGGCGTGGTGTCGATCGAAGCGACACATGGCTGCGCCATTCTGGCTTGTCATCGAGTCCTGTGTGCGCGAGAAGGCTATTGGCTGATGATGGCCTACTGGTCACACAGCCATCGCCGCGGGCGATTGTTCAGGCATCTGAGTCGTTCGATGCAGGCCTCAGACCAGACCAGAAACGCGCCATGTCATCCGCCACGTCTTGCGGATGTTCCATATGCAGATGATGGCCGCCCGGGCAATGAACGACGTCCACGCTGGCCAGGCAATCGAGCCGCTGTTGATAGATCGCAGCGAAGGCCGGGTAGCGCTGCTCTTCAGCCAGAATCACCTGAACCGGAACCTTCAGGCTGGACAGTGCAGCGTGAAGCTGTGACTCGGTCATCCGCAGCAGACTCGGCGCCTTTAGACGCTGATCGGCGTGCCAGTAGAACTGACCCTCTGATTCGGTCAGGCCGCGATCGGTCAGGCGCGCCGAATCGATCTCGCGCATCACGCCGCCTCGACAGCGCGCCTTGATGGCCACTTCTGCTGAGTCGAATCGACTGGCCGTCTGGGCAAAGCCTCGACGCGCCTGCAAGGCCTTGCGAGCGGTACTGGCAAAGCCGTCGGTCGGATCAGTCAGGGGACCGACGATATCGATACTGACCACCGATCGGACCCGTTCGGGGCGCGCCATCGCATACAGCAAGGCCAGCGCACCTCCCATTGAATGACCCAGCAGATCCACCTGATCCCAGGCCAGCGCATCCAGCACCTGATCAATGACCGACAGCGAATCGATATAGTGATACCAGCAACCCGCAGGGATTGGATCGGAGCGACCGTGGCCGGGAAAATCGACAGCCAACAGGTCACGATGGACCAGAGAGTGTGCCAGCGGTTCGAAACTGTCGGCATTGTCGAGCCAACCGTGCAAGGCAAGCACTCCCGGAGAGTCGATCGCCGGTGGCGAGTGACCCTGCCGCCAGCCACTGACTTGTCGGGTATCGACCTCAAAACTGACTTCCTTGCGCATGATTTTCTGCTCCATTACTCTGATCGCTGTCCTGAGACTGCCGCTCACCCTCAGTCGATTTTCACATCCCTTGTGTCATGATAACAACCACACTGCGACATGTTGTGTTTCACGGGGCGATCCAGTCCACGGCGAGCCAGCCAATCGGCCTCTGGCTTTCCTTTTCAGACAGACGTGGTAACATGATCCATGTGACCTTGCGATTATTGGGTCCACTATGAAACTAAACCAATCAGAAGCGCTGAACACAGCGGCCAAAGTACGATAATGAACAGACGAGTGATTGCCATTAGGGGACTAAGTGCCCTCTGCCTGATGCTCCTGGCCTCCTTGGCCAGCGCGCAGCCGTTTGCCTATGGCATCAATTCCGACGCGGATGTTAATGCCGACCAGCTTCTGCGAATCAATCTGGACAATGGTGCCGCGACCGAAGTCGGTGCTCTGCCCAGCTTTCTCACTGACGTTGAGGGCCTGACCTTCTCCCCCGAAGGCATCCTGTATGCCGCCGACAATGCCACCAAATCTCTGATTCGTATCAATCTGGACACGGCCCAGGTAGAACTGGTCGGTGCCCGCCGGCAGAACCTCGGCTTCCCGACCAGCCTAGCGCTTGATTTGGGCATGACCTTCAACTGCAGCGGCGAGCTGCTGATGGTGGCCGAGCAAACCCAGTCACTGTATCGCGTTGACATCGAATCTGGACAAGCACGGGTCATTGGCCAAAGCGGTGGACTGGGCGACATGATGACCGCCATGGCAAGTTACGGTGATCAGGTCTTTACGCTCTCTGCTGAAAACAACGGCCTGTATCGTATAAACGAGGTGACCGGTCAGGCCGAATTGATCGGAACCCTCGACAGCGTGGACATCCGCGATGCCGGCATGGCCTTTGATACCGACGGTCGCTTGTGGGCCGTTCTGGATGGCTCCGACAGCAGCGTTGGGCGCTTTGATCCCAGCCTGATCCTCGAACTGAATCCCCTGAACGCCGAAATCCTCAGCGTGACCGAAACTCTCACTGGCATCGAAAGCCTGGCGATTTCACCACCAACTTCCTGCAACATTGCCGGACCGATGGCCTTACCCGTGAATGCCATACAGCCGCTGGGCATCGTGTTGCTGATCATGGGCCTGTCCCTTCTGGCTGTGATTCGACTGAAAGCCTGATCACTTAGTGATCAATTCTGCTCTGAACCTTATCGCCTTTGACGGGTCCATCGACCCAAGCCCCTGACGGAATTGAACCCCATGCGCATTCTCACTCTGCTTTGCCTGCTCACTCTCTTGCCCGGCACCCTGTGGGCTAGCAGCGACGCACTGTCGGTAGTCGAAGAGGCGGTCGAAGTCCTGAGCAACTACCGCAATGTTCCTGAACAACGCATCCCTGCCAGACTGCTGCGAGACGCCGAAGCCGTTGCCGTGGTGCCCTCGGTGATCAAGGCAGGCCTGGTGATTGGCGGTCGACGCGGTCATGGTCTGTTGTCGATCCGCTCTGCGGACGGCAGCTGGAGTCATCCTGTATTCATCAGACTGACCGGTGGCAGCATCGGTTTTCAGGCGGGCGTACAGTCCACCGACGTCATCCTGGTTTTCAAAACACGTCGCAGTATTGAAGGCCTGATCAATGGTACATTCACACTTGGCGCGGACGCATCAGTGGCCGCCGGTCCCGTAGGTCGTGAAGCCAACGCGGCGACCGACATTGAACTGAAGGCCGAGATCTACGCCTATTCGCGATCGCGCGGCCTGTTTGCTGGTGTGGCGCTGGATGGTTCGTCGCTGAAAATGGACTACGATCGGAATGAATCCATCTATGGAAATTCAGCGACGCCACGACGAATTTTCGCCGGTCAGGTCAACGAGTTGGACCCTTTGATCGTTGAATTTCGTGATATGCTTGAAGAAACCATGAGCGCTGTTTCCAACTCACGCTGAGTGAGGCAATAACGCTCTACTGAGGAACCTGGATATGGGCAACATTGGCCCCGTACAACTTCTGATCGTTCTGGCAATTGTTCTGTTACTGTTTGGCAGCAAGAAAATCAAAAACCTGGGCAGTGACCTGGGTGGCGCACTGCGCGGCTTCAAGAAAAGCATGAAAGACGACGAGCCCGAACCACGTCTGGAGGCCGACGAGCCGGCCATCGCTCAAACGCAGGAAAAACAGAACGCCAAGTCCGACTGACCGGCGGCTCCAACAGATGTTTGACATCGGATTCTGGGAACTGTGCGTCATCGGCGTGATGGGTCTGCTGGTGCTGGGCCCCGAGCGACTGCCTCAGGTTGCTCGCAAGGTTGGCCTGTATATTCGCAAGGCACGACAGTCCTGGAACAGTATCCGTTCGGATATCGAGGCTGAACTGCATAACGAGGAGATCAAGAAAACCTTCTCCGAACCCCTCGCAGAGCTAAAGGACGCCACGCAGGACATTCGCCAACACACCGGCGTCAGCCTCAAGGACGTCGAACAGCGCATCAAGAACAATCTCGATCAGGCCATTGACTCCCATACTGAGGAGAGCCAGAAGCCCGCTGAGCCAAACGATCCACCCACCGCATGAGCAGCAACGACTCCTTTATCGGCCATCTGGTCGAACTTCGAAAGCGGCTGATACTGATTGTCGGATCGGTGCTGGGCATTGCCCTGGTCCTGATGCCGTTTTCGCGCAAGATCACCACCCTGCTGTCGCAGCCGGTCATGACCAACCTGCCCGAGAACAGCAGTATGATCGCGATCGACATCACAGCCCCACTGATGATCCCGATCAAGATGACGCTGTTCGCCGCTCTGTTTGCCTCGATGCCGCTGATCATCTATCAGATATGGGCCTTTGTCTCGCCTGGTTTGTACAAGCAGGAAAAGCGCATTGCGCTGCCGATCGTGATCTCCAGCTGTCTGTTGTTCTATCTGGGCTGTGCCTTTGCCTATTTTGTGGTGATTCCGCTCGGCATGGCATTCATTGCCAACTTTGCCCCGGAAGGCATCATGTTCATGCCGGACATCAAGAGTTACCTCGACTTCATGCTGGTGGTGTTCTTCGCCTTCGGCCTGGCCTTCGAGGTGCCGGTGGTGGTCATGATCCTGATCTCGACCGGCGTCACTACCGCCGAGACGCTGCGCAAGAAGCGCGCCTACGTGATTGTCATTGCGTTTACCGCGGGCATGCTGCTGACCCCGCCGGACATCTATTCACAGATCTTTCTCGCCATTCCCATCTGGATCTTGTATGAACTGGGCATTGTGTTCTCCGTGTTTCTGAAAAAGAAGCCTGAACCAGGCGACCGCACCGAGCAGGATCCACCTGAAATGACCTGATTCGGCCTGGCTTGTGAGCCGACCGTCATTCAAGCTAAGATCATCCATCCTGCTGCCCGGGTGCTGATGATGATTCGAACTCTGCCTGTCCTGATTGCCGGCCTGATTGGTGTGTATGGCATCGTGCCATTGCCGCTTGGCGCCGACGACCAGCAGCCTGTCGCGCCTGCGATCATGCAGGTCAATGCCGGCAACACAGCTGAGCATACCGCACAGCTGACTCCCGGCCTTGTTGCCTTGCTGGAGCGGTATCCGGGTAGTCTGCATTTGCCCGTCCATGCGAGTGAAGACCGGCATACCGTGCCCGACTGGCTGACCGAGAACAACGCCTGGAACGCCGAGCAGGTGCAGCTGGATCAAACCAGCGGCCTGCTGATCAACTACCGGCCTGGAGTGCCATTCCCGGAGCCTGCCAACGGCCTCGAGCTGATTCACAATCACCTGTACCGCTGGCGAGGCCTGCAACTGGAAACCCGCTCTTCGGATGCCACGGTTCAGGCGAATGGCTCGCGGACCATGGTCACCCGCGAGTCGACCATTCGATTTGACGCCATGCAGTCCGATACTGAGCCCGAACGCCTGCTGTCAGTCATCTCACGCACCACCGCGCCAGCTCGAAAAGCCGGTAGTGGCGTGCTGATCCACGAGCCACTCAATCCGGCACAGGCTGAACGCTCTGCCTGGATCTGGGATGCCGGTCGGCGGCGGGCGCTGCGTGCACCGGATGCCAGTTATGACACGCCACTGCCTGCATCCGATGGCCTGATTACCGCCGATGAGCTGGACGGCTTCAACGGCGCAACCGACCGCTACGACTGGCAGATCATTGGCTCACCCACTCTGCTGGTGCCGTATAACAATGACGCCCTGGTGGCCGCACAGACCGATCTGGATGCGCTGCTGATGCCAGGCCATCTCGCCCCGACGCTGACCCGCTTCGAGGCGCGTCAGGTCTGGCATCTGCGGGCCAACGTGAAATCGGGTTTTCGACATCGCTATGCCCAGCGAGACCTGTACATCGACCCCGATAGCTGGATGATTCTGATCGCAGAACATCACGATCAGCAGGGCCAGCTCTGGAAAGTCAATCTGAGCTATGCCCGGCACCGTGACGAGGTGCCTGTCACGCTGCCGGTGATGACGGCCTATCATGACCTGCGCGATGGCCGATACTTTGTGCAGGGCATCAACGATCGTCCTGAGCAATATCCCGATTTCAGCATTCCGACACCCAAGAACTCCATGTTCACGCCTGCGGGCCTCAGAAGATATGTCAAATGACTCAGAGCGGATCTCACCAGGCGCTCGGGTCGATGCCCGCAATACGTCCATCCTGATCAACGTCAACGGCCAGCTGGTGCCAAGCGATGAGGCCAGCGTATCGGTGTTCGATTCCGGGTTCATGCTCGGCGACAGTATTTGGGAGGGCAGCAGGCTGTATCCGCAGGGGGTTGGCCTTTCTTGATGATCATCTGGATCGCCTCTGAAAAGGGGCCAAGGCACTCGATATTCGCTTGCCGTTGAGCCGCAATCAATTGATCAGAAGAATCAAGGACACGCTCCAGGCCAATGAGATGATTGACGGTGTGCATCTGCGCGTTATGGTCAGTCGCGGCGTCAAGTCCACGCCGTATCAGCATCCTGGGGTGACCATCGGCGAGCCGACGATTATCATCATTGCCGAGCACAAGATGCCGACCGGCGAGAGTCACAGCCGCGGCTTGTCGCTGTTTACCTTCCATGTCAGACGCGGTCAGGCCGATGTTCAGGATCCGTCCCTCAATACCCACTCGAAGCACAACTGCATTGCCGCCACCTGCAATTCGACTCATTTCTTCATCATCAAGAACGGCGTGGTCATGACCTCGACAGGCTGCTAGGGAGCCTCTGAATAAGTCTGGGCACCGCACCGGTATCACGCCGTGGAAGCCTCCACCGGCTTCATGTCCTGGCAACCTCGGGACATCCACTTGAGCGCCAAACATCAGGCCTTGGCTGATAAGTGTCTTGACCGCTATCTGGCATTGCACGAGCAGCGATTGACCACATGAATCTTTATCGCCTGATTGACAGAAATTTCAGCTCGATCCTTCTACACTACAAACACATCATGCAAAGACTCAACTCAGGCGTATCGCGATGAAATTCATTTCCCCATTGATTGCCCTGTGGATCGTCCAGTCATTCATGACTCCATTGGCCGCCCAGGCTGACACCGCAGAGCCCTACCCGGATGGCCAGGTCTTGCTACCAGCCGAGGATCTGGACTCACTATGGCAAGCAGACAACTTGCGCGCCAAGAACGGTGAAGCCATCCACTACGGCATCCCGCATCCGCTGCAGGGCATCAGCCTGAGCCGCGGCCAAGCCAGCGGGGCCAAATGGATTCAACAAGCCGATGGGCAGTGGCTGTGGCAGGTTCGTATCGAGGCACCGGGCGCCACCTCTTTGGATGTTGGGCTGACACGCTACTGGCTGCCACACGGTGCCGAGCTGACCTTCAGAGACGATCTGAACCAGGTCATTCGAGGGCCCTACACTGATCAGCACAATACCCGCGACGGTCAATTATGGACGCCGGTGATCCCTGGTGAGGTCGCCTGGCTGGAGCTGACCGTGCCCGATTCGGTTCGACATGCAGTGAGTCTGGAGCTGGGACAGGTGAACTATGGCTATCGTTTGTACAGCGAGCGCATGATTTCCGGCATGAAATCGGCCAGTTGCAACATAGACGTGGCATGCCCCCAGGCCGACCCGTACACCGATCAGGTCAATTCAGTCGCTCGTATTCTGGTCGCTAGCATCGGTGCTTTGTGCACAGGCAGCATGGTCAATAATACGGCCGAGGATGGCACCCCGTATTTCCTGACCGCCAATCACTGTGGCATCAACACGCAGAATGATGCCTCAATCAACATCATTTTCAACTTTCAGAGTAACAGTTGCAGAGCTCCGGGAAGTGCCAGTAGCGGGTCACCACTGTTCTCAGGCAGCTTCAACGATACCCTGTCCGGCGCCACTCTGGTGGCCTCGAACCCGAACAACGATTTTGCCCTGATTCGACTCGATCAGACGCCTCCAGAATCCTATGGTGTCTTCTATGCCGGCTGGGATCGAAGCAGTTTGCCGGCTAACTCAGCCTATTCCATCCATCATCCAAGTGGTGATGAAAAGCGAATCACCATTGAAAACGACCCTCTTTTGATTGGGCAGGACTCCCCGCTTGGTGGCTTTTTGACCCCGGGCACTTATTGGTCCGTCAGTCGATGGGACGAGGGCATCACCGAGGGAGCATCGTCTGGCGGGCCGCTATTCAATCAAGATAATTTGATCACGGGTCAACTCGCTGGTGGTGCCTTTTTCACATGCCCAGGTGCAGAGGAAGGCGATGACTGGTACGGTCGCTTTGACCAATCCTGGGATTTCGGCAGTTCGCCAAGCACGCGCCTGTCCGACTGGCTGGATCCGGCGGATACCAACACACAAACGCTGCAGGGTAACGGTGGTTGCGAGAGTCCTGTCGTGTCCATCGAGGAGAGCTCAGGCAACGACACGGCCGGCGACAACTTTATTTTCAACGCATTGGTCAGCGGCGGTACTGGCCCCTACACCTACGCCTGGGATGTCGATGACAATGGCCTGATCGATTCAACTCAGGCTACCACGTTCGCCAGCTATCCGGTCGCCACCAACACTACCGTCAGCCTGACGGTGACTGACTCGGCCAGCTGTTCCAGCACCGCCCAGTTGGGCCTGGTGGTTGCAGGCAGCCAGGTCAGCGTGGTCGGCAGCAATGGCCAGGTGACCACACCATCGGACCCGATGGAGCTCTGCGGTGACGGCGATGGTGAGATCGAACCGAATGAAACCTGGGTGTTCCCATTCACCGTCGTCAACAACGGGACCGCTGCATTGCTGGGCGGCTATGGCGCTGTTCAGATTGATAGCAGTTCTCCAACAAACAATGCCAATGACGATCTGGCACCAGCCTTCACTTCACTGGAGTCAGGTGCGGTTCTTGTCGGCGACCTGGGTGTTGGTGCGTCTACTGAGATCAGCGTGACCGCCCACATCGGCTCTGACTTCACCTGTGGCGGCAACCTGGTGCTTGACTATCGCGGAACCGGGTTCGCATCGGGGTTCGACACCTCCTCAAGCGATAATTTCCTGGTAGTACCGGTGGGCAATGGCAACTGTGATTCGGCCAACAGCTCCTGTCCTCTGCAAACCTTTGCACCGGTGGAATTTCAGCCTCAGCGTGGCTTCTGGTTCAATCAGCAGCGCAGTGGCAATGGCGAGGAGATTCATGTCGTCGACCAACAGCTCTATTCAACCTGGTATACCGGCGACGAGGACCGTCAGCCCATCTGGTACTACCAGCAGTCACTGACCGGACAGCCCTACCGCTACAATCAGGTCGATTTCGACCTGTTGCGATTTACCCTGCAGGGTGATATTGGCACCAATACGCCGACACTGGATGACATCGGCGATGCGCGTTACGCTTTCATCAATGAGACTCTGGTGCTGAAAACCTGGGACATTCGCGACCAGCAGAACGGCGAATTGCTGACCTACTTTGACCTCACCGGAGACATTGACGGGACGGTCACTGATCAGTTCTTCAATCCCATGGAGGCTGGCTGGGGCGTGGGCTATCAGCGACAGAGTGTGAATGATTTCATTGCCCTGTATTTCTATACCGAGGCAGGCAGCCCCACCTGGATGGTCAACCTGTTTGCAGATCGACTACAGCAGTTCGGGACCGATCAGGTCATTCAGGTAGATGCTCATTGCCCCGGCTGCACGTGGACTGCGGTAGACGGTTTTCGAGAGGGCGGCGAGGTAACGTTCCGCCCTCGATCAGACGGCGGTTTCGACTTTGACAGCACGATCAGTGTCGAAGGTCAGGTACCCGTAGAGTGGAATCGTGACGACCTGCCGCTGCAACAGATCAGCCCAGACAACTGATGTCGCAGATCCTCATTGCGCGTCACGCTTCGGCGGATTACAACTGGCCTGGGCCCGACCATGAGCGACCACTGAGCAGCCCTGGATTGGTCGAAGCCAGCGCCATGGGGGGCTGGTTGAGTGAGCGTCATTCCATGCTCTCAAGCCCGCTGACGATTCTCTGCTCGTCGGCCACTCGAACCTGCCAAACCTTGCAGGGGCTGCATGAACGTGCCGGGCTTGAAGCCACCGAAGAAAGCATCCTGCCAACCATTTATGAGGCTTCCGCCGGGGAGCTGCTGGCCCTGATCCAGCAATCCACTGAGGGCAGCCTGCTGTTGATCGGACACAATCCGGGGGTGTCGACTCTGGTCAGCATCCTCAGCGCCGAGCGCTGTGGCATGCAACCGGGTTCACTAATCTGGCTGGAGGACGAGCACTCGAACGTCAGCCACATCGGCGAAACGACCATGACGATCTGCCATCAGTTCAGGCCTCAAGGCTGATCGATACAGGCAACGTACGCGGCCGCCAACTGCTCCATGCCCTGCTGGTCCTGATCATCAAAGCGCGAGCGAATCGGGCTGTCGATATCCAGCACGCCGACCAGCGTGCCCTGATGAACCAGGGGCACCGCAAGTTCCGAGCGAGAGGCCGAATCGCAGGCAATGTGTCCATCAAACAGATCCACATCATCAATCCGCTGGGTTGAACGGGTTTGCGCCGCCGTGCCACAGACGCCGCGACCCATGGCAATTCTGACGCAGGCCGGCATGCCCTGAAAGGGCCCAACTACCAACTCCTCACCGTCCATGAAATAGAAGCCTGCCCAGTTCAGATCAGGCAGGCTGTTAAAGATCAGCGCGCTGAGATTGGCCGCATTGGCAATCCGGTTGGATTCTCCTGCAAACAGAATCCTGGCCTGCTCCAGCAGAATCTGATAACTGCTAGCCTTGTCGTCATCAACAAGCGTGACCGCTTCAAAACTCATTCAAATCCGCCCTCGAAAATCAGCCCGTCATCGCCAAACGTATCAATGCAGCTTGGGAAATTGTTGTTGATCAGACCGCCTATGAGCCCTTGAACGGCAGGATGAAATTCCGCGTCGGTTTGTCCACAGTTTGCCCCGCCACTGGCCGTGTTGAAGTTGCAATAACTCATGATGGTGCCCTTGCCCATCCCAGGGCAGCTGACCGCACCGGTGTAGCACCCGCCTTCCTGGTTGAAACACTGATCCACCTCCGGTGTATAACAGTGGGTATGCGGTGACCCGAGGTTGTGTCCGATTTCGTGGCCGACTCCCTTGGCTGTAAAAGCCGCCCCCAGATTCGTCCCAATCCGATTGACGCTGTAACTACCAAAGGTGACCGTGCCGCCCATCCCGTTTGAAAAGACCTGGCCATTGGCGCAATAGGCGTTGATCCAGGCAATCCCGGAAAATGAGCTACTTTGAATGTTCTGGCCACTGAGCATCAGAGCAAAGTCCCGATCAACAGCGCCCTGAGACGTCCGCCAGAATTCCCCAAAATCGGTCAGATACTGCGATATGTCCGGCTCGGTTGGAAACGGGTCGGAGCTGATGCGCAAAAATACATCTCCGATCAGCAGCCGAATGTCCAGATCAGGCTCGTAGATGACGTTCATGTTGACAAACATGGCGGTGATGAAATTCATCGCCGTAGTGGTGTTATTACCCTTGCCCGCCATCCACTCATTGTCGGTATCGACCGCAATGACGGTCTGAAACTGCAGTCCACCTCCCGAACCGGCCGCGGTGATCGAGCCCATGGCCTGAGCGATACCCAGTTGAGCCGATCGAGGTTGATCAGCCAATGAGGCATGACACTGATTGATAGACTCATCGATACGTGCATCGACTTCAGTGCGACGCAGACTCAGCTGGTCGTTGACGTTGCCCTCGATGCTCAGCAATGAACCACCGCGCCGATACAGTCCGTTGACACGCCCGGTGCTGGTATCGATCACCAGGCCGACCCCAGCCTGGGTGTCCATGAAGGCTCTCATGGGCTGTCGCGGCAAAAACCGTGCACCCTGCTCATCGATCAGCGTGACGCTTGCTCCGTCGGCAAAGGGCTCATAGCGAGTCAGCAGGACACCGGCCTGCGCGGCCGAGTCATCCAGCCGAATGGCATCAAGCGGAAAGGATGTCAGCTTGACCGTCTCACCAACGGCGACAGACAGCAGAGCTGATTGGCTGGCCTGAGACATCGACCAGGCTTTCTCGCTGACAATAGGCTCGACCAAGGGCGCCATGAGCGCATCAAGCTGGGAAGGAGATTCACCCAGAACAGTATTATCCAACTCGTTTGCCAGACTGGTCGTGCAGATCGCAGAGACGGTGCACAGGCAAATACAGTGAAGGATGGAACGTTTCATCATGATATTCTCGATCCTGTTGCTGATGGAGCTCAGTGTAGCCAACGTGAACGAAAAAATCTGCGATCCCACGCCTCCTGTATTGAATAACTGGGTCATTCATCTCTGGGAGCTGGATTTGACTCATGTGCCAGGCAGCCCGGACCTGTCCTGCCTGACGGCGTCAGAACAGCAGCAGATCACACGCATTCGCCTGCCGCACCGGCGCCGCGTCAAGGCCTGGAGTCGGGTCATGCTGCGACAACTCCTCGGCAGCTATCTTACCTTGCCGGCTGATGAGGTCTGTTTGTGGTTTGGCCCCCACCAGCGACCACACCTGGATCACCGAGTGCATGCCGACACACTCAACTTCAACGTCACTCACAGCCATCAGAAAATTTTCCAGGCCGTGGCACGAACCCCCTTACTCGGCGTGGATATCGAACGCCATCGCCCTCTTCAACACCAGGCACGGACCCTGCAGCGATGCTGTGCACCCAGTGAGCGCCAGCACCTGGCCGCTCTGGACACATCAGCCTTCGACACCGATTTCTTCAGACTGTGGACGGCCAAGGAAGCCCTGCTCAAGGCCGCTGGTGGCAGCATCTTTCATGCCCCCTCTGCGATCGAGCTGAACCTCGCCAGCCGTCCCATGCATCTGATTCAAGCGGGTGATCATTTGATCCAGTCGCATCAATGGCAGCTGATCGAGTTTGATCCGGGCAGCAGTGAGGATGAGACGCTGAGTGGCTGTCTGGCAGTCGCTGATGGAAAATGGCAGGTGGTGCGACTACCATACCTCCCAGCAGACCGTCAGGTCTGACCCGGTCCGGCCCGCCCCGCGACCGTTACTCACACCCAGGAGCGCGCCAACATGGCCCACATGAAACCCTTGCCGAAAGAATCCACTCCCGAGCTGGCAGATGACTTTGCCATTTTCGAACAGATCCTCGGCTTTGTTCCCAACAGCCTGCTGACCATGCAGCGACGACCGGCCATGGTGCGTGGCTTCGGTGAACTGACCAAGGCAGTGATGGACCCCAATGGCGATGTCAACCTGGGCTTCATGCGCCTGATTGCGCATTTCTCATCGCGTGCAGCAGGCTGCCAATACTGCGAAGCCCATTCACTGGTGGCGGCCAAAATTCATGGCGTCAGCCAGGACAAGCTGGATGCCATCTGGGAGTATCAGTCCAGCGATCTGTACACCGATGCTGAACGAGTGGCGCTGGATTATGCCCTGGCGGCAGGTTCAGTACCGAATGCGGTGGACGCGGATCTGATGGCGCGAATGACACAGCACTGGAGCGACGATCAGATCGTTCAGATCCTCGGTGCAGTCTGCCTGTATGGCTTCCTCAACCGCTGGAACGACTCGATGGCGACCGATCTGGAAACCTCACCACATGAGATGGCCGAGCGAGTACTGGCCTCGGGTGGCTGGGATGGTGGCAAGCACGTCTGACTAATTATGGCACGCCGACCACTTTGATGGCCTGCTGCGAATTACCGATGAGCGACTGATTCGAGCGAAACGACCGGGCCAAAATCAGGTGTCGGATCAGACCGAAGAGACCGTCGCAGAAGGCTGACGAGTCCACAGGGACTCTTCCATGGACACCGCCGGTTGTGCAACGCCGTTGATCAGCAAAGGAGAGGGTCGATTGCACTCCTACATCCGGCCTGTTTTCGGGGGTCATACCACCAGGGAGCCTGTCGGACTTAACGGGTCATCGCGAGGAAAAAGTCGATTTGAGTCAGCTTTTTCGATCTTTTGAGGCGAATAGCACCGCCAGGTTAACCAACAAGATCGGGACGTCTGGCCAAACTCGGGTTTTTCGCAGTAGATCACCTCAAGTCCGACAGGCTGCTAGCGCTCACATGATAAGCTCGATGTTTTTTCAGGAGCGCTGCATGAGCCATTACGACTATGACCTGTTTGTGATCGGAGCCGGTTCCGGCGGCGTTCGAGCCAGTCGCATTGCGGCCTCGCTGGGCGCCAGAGCGGCCGTCTGTGAGGAACGATATCTGGGCGGTACCTGCGTCAATGTCGGCTGCGTTCCCAAGAAGCTGTTTGTCTACGCCTCTGCCAAGGCCCATGACCTGGCGCATACCGAGGGCTTTGGTTTAAGCCACGACGGCTTCACATTTGACTGGCCGACCCTGCGCGACAACAAGACCCGCGAGATCGAACGACTCAACGGCATCTATGATCGGATGCTGGATACCGCCGGCGTCGAAGTGATCGACGGTCACGGTAAGCTGATCGACCCGCACACGGTCGAAGTGGGTGGCCGGCGTTATACCGCCGAAACCATTATCATTGCCACCGGCGGCTGGCCGTTCGTGCCCACCTTTTCCGGTTCTGAACATGCCATCACCTCGAATGAAGCATTCTATCTTGATGAGTTTCCCAAGCGGGTGCTGGTGGTCGGCGGCGGCTACATCGCCGTTGAATTTGCCGGCATCTTCAACGGTCTCGGCGCCGAGACCTCACTGTACTATCGCCGCGATCTGATCCTGCGCGGCTTTGATCAGGAAATCCGTCAGTTCGTCTCTGACTCGCTGACAGATCGCGGCATCCAGATGACCATGAATGCCGAGATTGAGCGGATCGAGAAGCTCGAAGATGGCACGCTGCGCACCCACTGTACCAACGGCAACATCGTTGACTTTGACTGCGTGATGTACGCCACTGGACGTGCTCCAAACCTGGACAACCTGGGTATTGACGACCTGGGCATCAGCCTGAATCACAAAGGCTCGATCCAGGTCAATGAGTGGTATCAGACCAATATCCCCAACATCCACGCTCTGGGTGATGTGATCGGCCGAGTCGAACTGACACCGGTGGCGCTGGCCGAAGGCATGGCGCTGGCTCATTATCTGTACGACAAAACCCCACCCAGACCGGTCAATTACGACAACATTGCGACCGCCGTCTTCTGCCAACCGAACATCGGCACTGTGGGGTTGACCGAAGAACACGCGCGACAGCAGTACGGCCAGGTTGATGTCTATATCTCAACCTTCAAGCCCATGCAATACAGCCTGACCGGCGAACAGGAAAAGACACTGATGAAGCTGATTGTCGATGCCAATACCGATCGAGTCGTGGGCGTCCATATGGCCGGACCAGACGCTGGCGAGATCATTCAAGGCATCGGCATTGCGATCATCGCAGGGGCGACCAAGGACGACTTTGATCGAACCATTGGCATTCACCCCACCTCGGCCGAGGAATTTGTCACCATGCGCAGCAAAACGCGCTGAGTCTGATGGGTTTTCTGATAGCATGAGCGCGACGTCCTGATAGAGTCCGATTGTCCTGATGCAAAACCTCGAGAAATTGCCCGTCGCCAAGATCGTCGCAGCCGCATTCATCCTGCCGGTTCAGTTGGGTACCACGCTGCTCAAGGCGATCGCGATCCCAGTGGTGATGATCATTCTGGTGTCTCTCATCAGCGGCATGATGAGTTCGGCCACACCGAGCCTCTTCAATATTGTGATCGCGATGATCACCGTGTTCGTTCTGCTGGCCATCAACGCCTCGATCGGCGTGATCATCCACCGATTGGTGCTGTTGGGCCCCTCCGCGGCACCCGATCGAGCCCGCTTTCAGCTGGGTCAGCGTGAGTGGCTCTATCTAATCAAATCCGTTCAGATCGGTCTGGCCTGTGTGGCCATTGGCATGGTTCTGATCTTTCTGACCAGCATCCTGATTCTGCCGTTTACAGGCATCGAAATAGCCCCTGACAAACCTGTGTCGATCGAACTGATCCTGTTGGTGATTGTGTTCGCACTGCTGCCCGCAGGCTATTTCATGGCCAGACTGAATCTCATGCTACCCGCCGTCGCCACCGATCAAACGACTCATTTCGATCAGGCCTGGCATCTGGCCGATGGCAATGCTCTGCGATTATTTATTGCGACCATGATTCCAATTGGTGTGTCCCTGGGGCTGAACTATCTGATGCCAGGGACAGAGAACGTGATCATCGCGCTATTACTTCAGCTGATCAGCATGGCGGTCGCCCTGGTGGGTGTTTTTGCCCTGGCCTTGAGCTATCAGTGGCTGAAGAAGCAGGACGATGCCTATTATCAGGACACAGATGAACCAGACGCCGAGTAATCGGGCAAATCACCCTTCTAACCACTGCTGATCAAGTGATTGGTCTGAACCATTGGTGCTAACCGATCACCCTGACCGCCGTCCAGGCGGAGTATGACTGATCACAACTTACAACTGATTGAACAGGCTCGTGCCAGCGACCAGTACGCCTGCCGCGATCTTGGGAGCCTCTGAACAAGTCGTGATCGGCTGTCTTGAGCGTGAAATACGCTCGCTCGGCCTTGCATGCTCTGTCGATCTTGAACAGCGAGGCTGGATGGGATGCGCTGGCCGAACTGCCCAAACCCATCCTGATCAAAACGTTCGCGGCAAAAACCTTGTTCTGCTTGGCTCAGTCTGATGACCCGGCGGCGATGGGTCATCTCGAAGGGATGATGCAGGCGAATCACTGAGAAGAGCGTGCCTGGATACCCGGAGCCTGACCCATGTCAGGCTCCGGACAATGATCAGTTCTCGAAGTCATCCTCGAAGACCAGTCCGGTATCGACCGCTTCGGCGCAGTTGTAGCAGACCAGCGCGAAATCTTGAGCCGGATCGCCAGGCTCCCAGGGATTGAGTGCATCGGCCGCCAGGTTGCTGGCCGTGATGGTCACCGTCAACGCCTGCCCCGAATGCTGATCGGGTTTCAAGAACACGGCTTCCATGTTGTTCATCCCATCCGCCGAGCCACCGGTGGCCGCAAAGCCATCGGTGTCAAAGTCGTTACCCAGCCAGGTCGTTGCGGTATCACTGACGACCAGATCCAGATCGTTGACCCATGCGGGCGTGGTCCCACCCATTCCGGACCCGGGCGCATCGGTCCAGACCAGCATCATCCGAACCGGTTGTAACGGATCGGCTGGCGGCAAGGTGATCTCGAACTGATCCCCGGTGTTGTCGAAGACCTCGGTCTGATCAATCATCATGACCGCTGCAGTGGGGTTGATCACTGCATCCAGATCAAGACGGCCCCAGCCCTGCGTGCGGTTGGGGCGCTGCTCAATGGTGTTGCTGTCGGCGTCGTTGAAGCCTTGCAGATTCATCGCGATTGCGCTAAAGACAGCCTTGATCAGGGCTGGGCTCGGATCGGTCTGCTGCTCAGTGCGATATTGCTCGATAAACAGAGATACCGAGCCCGAAACCACTGGCGACGCCATCGAAGTGCCGCATAGGAAACCGTAGCCGCTGGCCGAATTCGGCGAGTCTGTGCGGCAGCCAGGGGCGACAATATGGGGCACCAGCCGACCGTCACAAGCCGGGCCATGTGCGCTGTTGCTGGAAAGATCGAACAGGTTGGGGGTCGGCGCACCGCTCTCGAACAGCCGGGTCGAGCCGACCGCAAACAGATTCTTGGCCTCATCCGGTGAAGCCAGCGAACTGGGTGCACAGATGCCCAAGTTCCGGTCGCCGTTGCCGTTCATGATCGACCAGACCGGCAAGACTGGCTGAGCGCCGGCAGTCTCGGGATCAGCGTCACGGGTGATGAAGTCGATTTCCATGGTCGGAATGTCATACCCCTGCGGCACCACAGTCGGCCCCCAGGAGTTGTTGGTCAGCACTGCGCCGCTGCGCGCCGAGTCCAGATAGATGATCAGCATGCCTTCGGGGTCCATGCCTCCGGGTCCGCTGCCCAGCAGCGGGGGGAAGAGCTGCTCGACCAACGATGCCCCGGGTGCAACCCCCTGGCCACGCAGAAAGCCCGCACTGTCGGTTACGCCACTGGATGCGTTGCCTGCCACGGCACCGGCGACATGCGTCCCGTGCGGGTTGGCGGCCGTGCCACAACTGGCCCCCGGACCGGTACAGGGCAGCATATTGTCTGTCAGGTCAGGATGCTGTTCGAAGATCCCTTCATCGACAATGCCGACCACCACGCCCGAACCGTCCAGTCCCGCGTCGGCCAACCAGTCGGCATAACCGGTCTGGATGATGTTTCCGGCATCGTAATTACCGACGATCGATTGCTGCGAGACTTCCGACCGAGGTCCACCACCTGGCTGGATCTGCTGCAGGGTCATGATGCCTGGTAGTGACACGGTGCGTGCAAAGTTGCTGCCCGCCAGTTCCAGGCCGATCAACGTAATATGTGGCGTGAGGCGAGTCTGACTAACAACCTGGCCAGGGCGGTTGTTCAAGTCAGCCTGCAGTCCGGCCACAGCATCGCTGTGAACCAGTGCCATCGCGGGCACCATGGATTCATCCAGGCCCCGATGCGATTCGGGAACTCTAAAGGCGTTAACCATCTCGCCCTGCCAGCGTACTGCTGACGCACTGGCGGCTCGTTGCGCAGAGGCCTGATCACTCCAGACAATGTAAGTAAACGGATGCAGGTATTGCACTGGCGTGACGCCATTGGCCTTCAACTGATCAAGCCATTGTTTACGAATTGGGCCCGTGAACTGTACCAGTCGAAAATCTCGGCCTGTCACAGCTCGTGGCTGAGTCCAGTCAGATTCGGGCCAGCCCTGAGCCGGGTCCAGGCGGGCTTGATCCAGATGGAGGTCAAACGGTCGGCTTACCGTATTGATCTGGCTGGCCGCCGCTCGCAGCGTATCGCTCAGATCACTGGCTGGTCCCCATAGAAAAGTGCCGTAATCGATAAACGGGTCACTGATGGCCCGAGTCGCTTGCGGATCGCTGAGCATCACTCGAACCCAGCGTTCATCGGCCGCCGATGAGCGTGACGGCTCCAGACTGTTGGCCTGCGTTGATTGGAACAACAGAGCTGTCATGGCCAACGTCGCCATGCGGCTTATTGAATGGTTCATGTTCTATCCCTCATTGTGCAGCGGACTATTCCTACGAGAATTATTGATGAAAGTACCATGAACTACCGCAAACAATCACCAAAAACCACCCGTCAGCGCGCTACAGCTTGCTCTCTTCGAGCAGCTAACGCACGCTCGGATGTTATCTTACAGCGTGGTTTCGATACTCTCGTGAAGGGCTTGAAATATCCTGCGCTTCAAGGCGCGGCTTTGATTTGAACTCTGATATGACTAACGTTATGCCATACGGCAAGCGCCAGGGAGCCTCTGAACAAGTCGTGATCGGCTGTCTTGAGGGTGAAATACGCCCGCTCGGCGTTGCCTGAGCTAAGGAACCTCTGAACCAGTCATGACCGCTTGTCTTGAGCGTCAAACACGCCCCCTTCTGCATTGCATGAACCGAGCCATAGCAGCACTATGACTCGGTTCATGCGCCTTGATCGGACGTATTTGCCATCTCAATTCAACTCGCTTAAGATTTGTTCAGAGGCTCCCTAGGTATTCCTGAAGTTTATCGGATGACAATGATGAAAGTGATTAATTCTTGAAATGAGAGGTCATTTCGTCGATTCTGTGGTTGTACTAGCGTTGCAGAAGCGGCGGCACAGAGCGTTCTGAGAGGATGCGCAAATACCGCTGCGAGTTAGGAACGGATAGATGCTTTTTTAAAGAAGTTGATGAATCCATGCTCATGTCAGACGTCCTTCTAAAAGGTACTATACGGATTCCGTCTAATACACTGTTATACGCAATGAATATCCTGCTATTCGCATTACTTCCGCTATTGGCCGTTTCAAGCGTTGAACCTACATGTGACGACATCGTTCAAGGCGGAGTTGGTGACCCTCTGTTTTGTCGCGGGGAAGTCGAGACTGTTTTGACGCACAAAGGCCTGACGCTAACGGTGCCGAGCGGATGGCTATTTGGTGTCAATGACAATAGGATCAAAATTCAAAAAAATCCTTTGAAAGAGATGGGTTCAATGTTGATTAGGTTCAACGTGTTGGACGCAAAGCAGCGAGTTCATCATCATGAAAAATCAGGGTTAGAATGCTCTGAGCAGCAAATTCAACGCCAAACATGGCAGTGTTGTAGTGGTTCTTTAAGTGGAATTTACTACTTGAACGCATATGCGAAATTCAGAAAGGGCTACATTCACGTAGGCTACAGCTTCCCATGGCGATATAGAGATCATTTTCTCGAAACCTTTGAAGAAATAAAAAATTCAATTGCTCTAAATTGAAAAACACGTATGACTTGGCCCTCAAATTGCCCCTGCGACGCTACGCGCCGCAGGGGCAATTTGACTGGTCGTTATGTCTTAAAAAATAAGGAGACTAAATCTCTGAGGGTTCTATTCCCCGCCGCTTGCGGCGAATAAACGCTAAGCAATGCGAAGCGCGAGAGTTCTTCTAAGGAGCCTCTGAACCAGTCATGACCGCTTGTCTTGAGCGTCAAACACGCCCCC
>QIKT01000076.1 GCA_003233095.1 Oceanospirillales bacterium
GGGACGCGGTTTGACGACACAGCCAAAGCTCGCTATCGGAGACGGTGCTCTTGGTTTCTGGAAGGCCATGGCCAGGACCTGGCCCCAAACTCGGCATCGAGGACTTTCACTTCATGAGTTCATGCCCATGCTGAGCGTACACACACGCGTTAAAGGCGACGCTCGTACCTCGCGTGCTTTAGGCGGGCGTTAGGTGCGCACCAATAATTCAGGTAGCAAACGGTTTTGGCCGGTCTGTTCAAACCCGCCGAATCAACACCGCAATCCCCTGACCCACACCAATGCACATGGTGCACAAGGCGTGTTCGCCGTCGCTGCGTTCCAGCTGGTTGATGGCTGTGGTGATCAACCGAGCCCCACTCATGCCCAGTGGGTGCCCCAGCGCAATGGCGCCGCCATTCGGATTGACTCGCGGGTCTTCATCGTCCAGGTCCAGCTCGCGAAGACAGGCTAGCGACTGAGCGGCGAAGGCTTCGTTCAGTTCGATGGTATCCATGTGCGCCAGTGTCATGCCGGTCAGCGTCAGCAGTTTTCGGGTCGCATTGACCGGGCCCATACCCATCAGGCGCGGTTCGACGCCAGCGGTTGCCATGGCGATGACTTCGGCTCTGGGCGTCAATTGATGATCGCTGCAGGCCTGTTCTGAGGCCAGCAGCAGCGCACAGGCACCGTCGTTGATGCCCGACGCATTGCCGGCTGTGACGGTGCCGTCGTCCCGAAACGGCGTGCCGAGGCGCGCCAAGGCCTCCATGCTTGTCTGCCGGAGGTGTTCGTCCTGATTGAAGATCACAGGGTCCTGCTTGCGTTTGGGAACCGATACAGGGGTGATCTCTGTCTGGTAAAACTGCTGAGCCTGAGCACGCTCGGCTTTCTGCTGGGACAGCAGCGCAAATCGATCCTGGTCCTCGCGCGAAATGTTGAACTCTTCGGCCACGTTCTCTGCCGTTTCGGGCATCGAATGGACCCCATACTGCTGTTTGAGCAGTGGGTTGATGAAACGCCAGCCCATCGTGGTGTCATACATCTGCACATTGCGTGAAAAGGCCGAATCGGCCTTGGCCATCACAAACGGTGAACGAGACATCGACTCGACGCCTCCGGCCATCATGATGGCGGTCTCGCCGGTGCGGATCGCTCGGGAGCAATCACCCACCGATTGCAGACCCGAACCACACAGCCGATTGACCGTGACGCCCGGGACAGTCCACGGCAAACCGGCCAGAAGACCGCTCATGCGTGCCACGTTGCGATTGTCCTCACCGGCCTGATTGGCACAGCCATAGACCAGATCGTCAATCAGTGCCAGATCCAGGTTGGGCTGACGTTCAATCAGAGCGCGAATCGGGATGGCGCCCAGATCATCGGTTCGTACTGACGACAGGCTGCCACCGTAACGACCGATGGGGGTGCGAATGGCATCAACAATGAGGGAGCGATGTGGGTTCATGAAAGGTTCCTGTACTCTGGTAGTCCAAGTCAGTGGCTGTATTGTTCGGGTTGCTGGTCGTCTGCTTGTGCATATTCCTGGCGACGTAACCATGAAGACACCCGGTAGCGGGATTCCTGATAGTGCAGCGACAAATTGTCAAGAACCTCGACCACACAGCTCAAACCGATTTGGCGCGCCCATTCGATCGGGCCGCGTGGGTAATTGACCCCAAACTGCATCGCCAGATCGACATCCGATTCGCTGGCGACCTGTTGGCCCACCGCATCGGCTGCCTCGTTGGCAAGCATGCAGACGGTGCGCAGGCAGATCATGCCGGGGATATCATCAATCAGAAGACAGTCAATCCCCAGTGCGGAAAAGAAACCGGTCGCCACATCCAGTGCATCGTCACCGGCCTGGTCGGACACGGCGATCGCCAGAAAACTGACGTGATCGTAATCGGCTGCCAGGTCAAAGATGACCGTGTCATCATGGCGGCTCTCGGCGGCCATCTGCGTCGCGGATCGGCCATCCGAGGGCCGAATGCAGATGCCGTCGATCATCAGATAGCCATCACCGGTGCACTGTTCGACCTTGATGCCGGCAGCCTCTGAGCGGCGCTTGAGCGCGTGGGCAATCCCGAGGCGGCCCATCAGTCGCAGACGATCGGGCAGAAGGCCCGGTTCGACAATTTTCAGCGGCGGCTCGGTAGCGCCGTCCGAGTAGTTAAAGTATCCCTGACCGCTTTTGCGACCCAGGCGTCCGGCAGCCACCATGTCGGCTTGCAGCAAACTAGGGCGAAAACGAGTGTCCTGGTAGTAGGCGTCATAGACCGAACGGGTGACAGCATAGTTGACGTCGTTGCCAATCAGGTCCATCAACTCGAATGGGCCCATGCGAAATCCGGTTGAGCTCTTCAGGCAGGCATCGACTTCAGCGGCTGTTGCACCACCTTCCTCGACAATCCGCAAACCTTCGGCGTAAAAAGGACGAGCCACTCGATTGACAATGAAGCCAGGAGTGGATCTCGCATGCACCGCGACCTTGCCCCAGCTCATTGCGGTTTGATAGATCAACTCGACAATGCCTGGGTCGGTGGCCAGGCCGCTGATCACCTCGACCAGTTTCATGATCGGAGCAGGGTTGAAGAAATGCATACCGACCAGTCGTTCGGGTCGAGCCATGCCGGCGCTGATTGCGGTGACCGAGATGGACGAGGTGTTGGTGGCGAGAATACAGTCGTCGGCGCAGAGTGCTTCCAAGGTCTGAAACAGTCCGGCCTTGATATCCCGATCTTCGACAATGGCCTCGATCACCAGGCCGGCATCAGCCAGATCGTCCAGCCGTTCGGCCGGTGTGATCCGAGCCATCAGGGTATCGACATCCTCGCGGCTCATCTTGCCGCGCTCGACCAGCTTGTCTAGACCTTTGCCCGTGCGCTTGATGCCTTCATGGACGGCCTCGGCTTGCTGATCAAAGAGTCGCACCGGATGACCTGCTGCTGCGGCCACCTGTGCAATCCCCGCGCCCATGGTACCCGCGCCGATGATGGCGACGACTCGGTCGGTGGCAAGTCCACTCATGTTCAACTCCCCTTGAATTGCGGCGCGCGCTTTTCCAGGAATGCGGCCACGCCTTCGCGATAGTCGTCGCTGCGACCGGCTACTGTTTGCAACTGAAGCTCCAGGTCCAGCTGCTGATCCAGCGTGTTGCTGGCACCCTCGTTCAGGGCGCGTTTGATCTTGGCCAGACCGGCGGTCGGACGAGTGGCCAGATGCGCAGCCATCTGCCGGGCTTCGCTCATCAGCGCGTCATCCTCGATGCAACGCCAGATCAACCCCCACTGCTCGGCCTGCCGAGCTGGCAGCTTGTCACCGAGCATGGCCAGACCTTTGGCGCGTGCCAGGCCGACCATATTGGGCAACATCCAGGTTCCTCCGGAATCGGGCAACAGTCCGATGTTGCAGAATACCTGGACAAAGCTGGCTGATTCGGCTGCCAGCACAATGTCACAGGCCAGCGCGATGTTGGCACCGGCGCCGGCGGCAACGCCATTGACGGCGCAGATGACTGGCATCTCAAGTGCAGTCAGGCTGCGAACCAGCGGATTGTAATTCTGTTCGATGGACTCGCCCAGATCCGGAGGACCGGTATCGGCGGCCACCTTGCGGTCGCTCAAGTCCTGTCCGGCACAGAAACCTCGCCCGGCCCCGGTCAGCAGCAGGCAGCGGATGGTTGAATCGCGGCGAATGGTCACAAGAGCAGACTTCAGGGCCTCATGCATTTCGGCATTGAAACTGTTCAGTCGCTCCGGGCGGTTCAGAGTGATTTCGGCAACGCCATCACGACAGTCAAGAAGAATGGAAGAATCGGTCATCAGCGTCCCTCGAATTGGGCAGGTCGTTTGTCAAAAAATGCAGCAATCCCTTCCTGGCGATCCGCGGTGTCTGCCAGCAGGCTGAAGGCGCGGCGCTCCATGTCCAGGCCTTGTTGCAACGGTGTCTCATAGGCGGTCAACAACAACTTGCGGGCCTCCCGAACAGCAAGCGGTGGTTGTTGGGTGATGCGGGCGGCCAGCGCCACGGCGGTCTCTATGGTTAGCTCATTGACGCTGACCTCACTGATTAATCCGCAATCGTGGGCCTGTCGTGCGGTCAGCCATTCGCCGGCCAGCACCATGCGCATTGCCGTTGATTTGCCCACCGCGCGGATTAGTCGCTGGGTACCGCCAGCACCTGGAATCATGCCGAGGGTAATCTCAGGCTGGCCGAAGCGGGCCGACTCGCCGGCAATGATGATATCGGCATGCAACGCGAGTTCACAGCCGGCTCCAAGCGCCAGGCCATTGACGGCTGCGATCCAGGGAATCGGGCTGTGATAGAGACGTTTCCAGAGTTCAGGGCGCGGGTCCAGATGGCAGTCGATTGCCTTCATGGTGGCCAGTTCCTTCAGATCGGCGCCGGCAGCAAACACCTTTGGGTTGCCAGTGACGACGGCACATCGAGCTTTGCCCTCATGCAGTGCATCGCCGATGGCCTTGAGCACGTCATTGGTCAATGCGTTGCGCTGTTCAGGTCGGTTCAAAGTGATCTGGAGGACGTTATCAGTCGGGTGACTGCAGAGGATGACGGACATCGTGATGGACTCCGTTTTCTGTCAGAGAATCAACACGCGATATTAGCACGAATCGACGCAGCGCCGAGGGGCTTGTTGTACAATGGCTGGATGGATTCTCAACTCGCTTTGCCGATGGTTTATCAGATTGACGGCATCACTCCGGTGATCGACCCGACTGCCTTTGTTCACCCGACCGCGGTCCTGATCGGCGATGTCATTGTCGGCCCGGGTGCGTATGTGGGGCCGCTGGCGTCACTGCGCGGCGACATGGGTCGCATCGAGCTGAAAGCCGGCTCGAATGTGCAGGATCATTGTGTGGCACATTCGTTTCCAGGCAAGGACGTCCTTGTTGAAATCGATGGTCACATCGGCCATGCGGCGGTGTTGCACGGTTGCTTGATCGGAGAGAATGCGCTGATCGGAATGAACAGCGTGATCATGGATGATGTGCAGATTGGGCCTAACTGCATTGTCGGCGCCAACGCATTTGTACGAGCCGGAACGGTGTTCGAGGCCAACCAGCTGATTGTCGGATCACCGGCTCGAATTCTGCGCACACTGACCGATCAGGAGAAAGACTGGAAGCGACAGGGCACTGCCGAATACCATCAACTGGTGCACCGCTGCAAACAGAGCCTCAGGCCGGTCATACCGCTTGAGCAGGTAGAATCTGATCGCCCCCGTTTTCAAGCGGACCATCTCAAACCTCTGAATCAGATACGGAACTCATCATCATGAAGAAAATTGCCAGCTATGTGAACGGCCACTGGTTTGAAAGCGACTCTCAGGGGCGTGCCGTCCACAATGCCGTGACCGGTGAGCTGATTGGCACCGTCAGCTCTGACGGAGTCGATTTCAAGGCCGTGCTGGAATACGGACGCTCCTCGACGCTGCGTCACATGACGATCCATGAACGTGCTCTGGCCATCAAGGCGCTGGCGGTTCACCTGGACTCAAAAAAGGAGAGTTTCTACCGTCTTTCTAGCATGACCGGAGCTACCCGCGGTGATGGTTGGGTGGATATCGAAGGGGGCATTGGCACCTTGTTTGCGATGTCCTCGATTGCCCGGCGTGAGCTACCCAACGAGCCGTTCATTGTCGAAGGCGAGCCAATCCCGCTGTCGAAGAACGGGACGTTTCTCGGACAACACATTCTGACTCCCAAGCTGGGCGTTTCGGTGCATATCAATGCCTTCAATTTTCCCTGCTGGGGAATGCTCGAGAAGATCGCTCCATCGTTGATTGCCGGGATGCCGGTGATCGTCAAACCCGGAACCGTGACTTCCTATCTGACCGAGGCGATGGTGCGCGAAATCATCGCTAGTGGCTTGTTTCCGGAAGGCTCGGTACAACTGATCTGCGGGGGTGTCGGCGATCTGTTCGACCATCTGACCTCTCAGGATGTGGTGACATTTACCGGATCAGCCAACACCGCCGAGAAGTTGAAATCTCATCCCAACATTCTTAATAACTGTATCCCCTTCAATACCGAAGCCGACTCTCTGAACTGTGTGATCCTGGGGGCGAGCGTGTCCGAAGATGACCCCGAATTCGGCTTGTTCATCAAGGAAGTGGTTCGCGAGATGACCGTCAAATGTGGGCAAAAATGTACGGCCATCAGGCGCTCCATTGTTCCGGCGGGCATGATCGACACAGTCATTCAGGCCATCAGCGAACGACTCGATGGGGTGGTCATAGGTGACCCCGATCACGAGGGTGTGCGCATGGGGCCTCTGGTCGGGACATCGCAGCGCCAGGACGTCAGAGACAACGTCGAACGGCTGAAGGAGACCTGCACGGTCGTCTACGGCGGTGAGTCCGAGTTTGAGGTCGTCGGGGCTGATCGCGAGGCCGGGGCGTTTTTCCCGCCGACCTTGCTGTTGTGCGAGCAGGCGATGCAAATCACTGACGGCCCACACGCCATCGAAGCCTTTGGTCCAGTCAATACGCTAATGCCGTATGAGTCTCTGGACGACGCCATCGAATTGGCCAGGCGCGGGTTGGGGTCTCTGGCAGGGTCGGTATTCAGTCATGATGACGAGGAGTCCCGTCAACTGATTCTGGGCACAGCAATGTTTCACGGCCGAATGCTGGTGATCAATCGGGATTGCGCGGGTGAGTCCACAGGCCATGGCTCACCGATGCCGATGCTGGTTCATGGCGGTCCGGGTCGTGCGGGCGGTGGTGAAGAGCTGGGCGGCTCACTGGCCATCAAGCACTACATGCAACGCACTGCTATCCAGGGTTCTCCCACCACGTTGATGGCTATTACTCGACAGTATGTGCCTGGAGCCAGAACCACTACCGATGTGGTGCACCCGTTCCGAAAATATTTCGAGCAGTTGGCGATTGGTGAATGCTATCAGACGCATCGGCGTACCGTGACCGAGGCAGATATTGTCAATTTTGGCTGCTTGTCAGGCGATCATTTCTACGCGCATTTTGATGACATTGCCGCGAAACAGTCGCCGGTGTTTGGCAAGCGAGTGGCGCACGGATACTTTCTGATTTCGGCAGCAGCAGGTCTGTTTGTAGATCCGGCGCCAGGTCCGGTTCTGGCAAACTATGGCCTGGATAATCTGCGATTTATCACGCCGGTCGGCATTGGTGACACGATTTCGGTCAAGCTGGTGGTCAAGCAGAAGATTCGCAAGGCCCCACGGGACGATGAGCCCTTGCAGGGAATTGTCAAATGGGCAGTGCAAATAAGCAACCAGCATGATGAGCTGGTTGCTCTGTATGACGTGCTGACACTGGTACTGCTTGCAGAGGGGCAGCCTGATTGATCAGGGCTGTCTCATCCAGCGGCCTTGCAGTATTGCGTAAGTAGGCGCATTGCTGATCGTCAACACATCCTCGGATACTGTGTATTCAAGCAACACGCTTTCCTCGTAGACGATCATGGTGATGCGTCCGCCATCGCCCTGCCAATCGCTCAGGTCGTAGTTCACGCCACCTTTGACACTGAGACGACCACTGCTGTCGGCATTGAGTGTCAGGATTGAGTCAGCGTATTCACCCGAGGTTAGTCTCCAGGTCCCGGTCAAATCAGCCACCGGATCACTGCATCCGGTGAGTATGATCGTCATGCAAAGAACGATCATGGTGGTGACGAGACCCTGATGGAATGGTCTTCTCTTCATGGTACCCTCCTCGTCGTATCAACCAGTATATCCCAATGCTCTGTTGTCAGCACCGGGCCATAGGTCAGCTCTGAGGATGGCCCCATCGACGTGATGATTGGTGTCTGCACAAACAGGGCATGAACGTCAGAGAGGACCCGCATGATCGTCGAACGAATCTGGATCAATAATCGCCTTCGCAACTACAACTATCTGATCGCCTGTCCGCAAACCGGCGAAGCGATGGCGCTTGACCCTTTGGCTCATCAGCTCTGTTTGCAGCGAGCCCAGCTACGAGGTTGGGAGATTACCAGTATTCTGAATACGCATGAACACCCGGATCATACAGCGGGTAATGTGCCGCTGATGAGCATGACCGGCGCCCCGGTTCTGGCACATCACGGCGCTCAAGGAAAGATTCCGGGAATGAGTCATGCGCTGCGAGCCGGTGATTCTGTTCGAGTGGGCACGAGTGTTGTATTGAAGGTGCTGGATACGCCGGGTCACACCCGCACTCATGTCTGTCTGCTCTGGGAGACCGAGACACCCGCTCTGTTTTGTGGCGATACCTTGTTCAATGCCGGCGTGGGCAATTGTCACAATGGCGGTCATCCCGAAGCGCTTTATCAGACGTTCAGCACCCAACTGGCTTGTCTGGATGAGTCGACTCAGGTTTATCCGGGGCATGATTACATGGTCAACAACCTTGAGTTCACGCTGGACCGTGAGCCTTCAAATCAGGCTGCGGCTGCCCTGTTGGAAAGGGTTCGTGACCTGGACCCGACCGAGTTGCCGATCACTACCCTGGGCATGGAGAAGCAGATCAATACGTTTTTCAGGCTCAGTCAGCCAGAGGTCATCGAGCGACTCCGGGATCAGACGCCCGGTCTGGCTGAGGATCCCTCCGAGGAAGCCGTCTTCCTGCGCCTTCGCCAATTGCGCAACGACTGGTAAGCGTGTCGTCTCACTCGTCATTCTGATTCGCAGCGTGGGCGGCAAATACTTCTGCACCGGTCAACCGTGCGGTGTCATTGGCGAAGGCATAGTACTGCGGTTGCTCATCGACAAAGATTTGCTGGGTCATGGCCACCGGGTTAACGGTGCCAAATTGAACCGTTTCGGAAAGCGGGTTTGCTTCGAAACTAAACAGCCAGTTTCCTTTGACGTAATCGATCTGAAGGTAGTCGGACCGAACAGGCTGATAGGGTCGCAGAAGCCAGGGTCGTGACATTCAATCTCTGAGGGTTCTATTCCACGCCGCTTGCGGCGAATAAACGCTAAGCGAGCGAATTCTTCTAAATACCCCGCCCCTTGGGGCGGGGATGTTTATTTGTCACTTCCTGTGACTGTTGATCAAATTCCGGTGCCAGCCAATGCAGTCAAGACACTGTCCGTTCCAATACTGTTGCAGGCGAGTGGTGAATTGATCAGAGCCATCGAGTTGTGCAAGAAGCGTGTTGCGACCCACCAGTCAAAGCGGTTGACCGGAGTCATCAAAACTTAGCCAGGGAGCCTCTGAACAAGTCGTTAACGGCTGTCTTGAGCGCGAAATACGCCCGCTCGGCGTTGTCTGAGCTAAGGAACCTCTGAACCAGTCATGACCGGTTGTCTTGAGCGTCAAACACGCCTCCTCTGCGTTGCATGAACCGAGCCATAGCAACAACTTATGACTCGGTTCATGCGCCTTGATCGGACGTATTTGCCATCTCAATCCAACTCGCTTAAGACTTGTTCAAAGGCTCCCTAAGAAACTAAAAAATTAAAGCATACTGTGTTAACAGTGAATCAAGGTGAGTCTCGCTCAATGATCAGTCCCAGAGCCTGATCAGTCCTTCCTGGTTGACCGAGGCGACCAGGTCTCCCTGCTGGTTGAAGACCTGGCCGCGTGACAGTCCCCGCCCACCGATGGCGATCGGGCTTTCCAGGCTGTACAGCAACCAGTCATCGATGCGGAAATCGCGGTGGAAGAACATCGCATGATCGAGGCTGGCCAGCTGCAGGTTTTCGGTAAACAGGGTGACCTTGTGCGGTAGCAGTGAGGTGGTCAGCAGGCCGTAGTCACTGGCGTAGGCCAGCATCGCCCGATGCAGGATAGGATCATCGGGCAGAATTCCGGACGCTTTGAACCACAATTGTCGAACCGGCTCCTGAACCTGCGGATCTTTCAATTGAGGTTTCTGCACCCAGCGAAAGTTGAATGGTCGAGTCTCGAACAGAAAACGCCGCGTCTTGGGCGGCAATTGATCGGCTCCATCGAGGGTTTCTTCGGACTGATCGGTCAGCGTGCTGTAGTGAGGGACGTCCGGCATCGGGCGCTGATGACACAGGCCCTCCTCATGCTTCTGGAAGGAACAGGCCAGATTGAGGATCGGCTTGCCGTGCTGAATGGCGACCACCCGACGATTGGAAAAACTGGAGCCTTCCAGTTGCTGATCGACTTCGTAGACAATCGGCGCCTGCATGTCGCCCGGACGCAGGAAATAGGCATGCAAGGAGTGCACGCTGCGGTTGTCGACTGTGCGATGCGCGGCCGATAGAGCCTGTCCCAGCACCTGACCACCAAACACCTGCTTGCCGCCAATATCGCGGCTTTCACCACGAAACAGGTTCACTTCAAGCTGTTCGAGCGTCAGAACGCGAACCACTTCATCGAGTTTCTGCTGATCGGTCAGTCCGGGCATAGTGTCTCTCCGTTCAGTGGGCGTCCAGGGACCCGATTTCAGGCAGGCGCGTGCGCTGAATGATCGGGCCGAAGTACAGGGCGTTGATATACAGTCGCTGGGTGCCGGTCCAGAACCCTCGGAAGTTGGGATTGTCGGCAAACCGGATCAGGCTGCCGCTGCCGAGGCGGCTGGCGATCACGGCCGGCTGTCCGGCCATCTGCTGACGGCGCTGGTCACCGAGAAAACCACTGAGCAGCGGCTCATCGGCATAATTCATCGGCGTGTCGTAAGGATTGTCAGTCATCTCCAGAATGACGGTGCCGCGTTTGAACAGGGGCAGCGAGTCGGACGCCAGGCCCCAGGCGAGGGGATGGCTCTGGTCCACATCCGCTTTGACAATGGCTCCGCCGATGATGGTATCGCTCAAATCCTGGCTAAAATCGGAATAGGGGCGTCGTTCGATGGCTTCGGACTCGTCGCTGTCCGACGCATCATCGGGGCGGTCGGGGAAGAAGGTCTTGCTGGTCTGCAACCACTCGCTGGCCGTGCTGGTTGTGATCAAGGTGCCGCCGGCCTGAACCCAGCTCTTGAGCGCGTCACGACGCGCTTCGTTCATGGCGTCGTAGCGACCATTGACCATCAATACGTGGCTGTACTGGTCCAGATCAATTGACTCCAGACGAGCCATTTCGACCATGCTAAGCGGCAGTTCGAGACGCTGATCGAGCAGGTGCCAGACCTCGCCGACGTCCAGCGGCGAAACACCGTCACCGATGATGATCAGCGGCGTAACGGCCGACAGAGAGGGCATGCTGGGGCCGCCCAGGTCGGGTCCTTCCGGGGTCAGATAGGATCGAATTGGCACCACTGGAAGCTGATCTTCGTTGGCCAGGGTTGCCAGCAGAGTCTCAACGGCCTGCTGCTGGGCCGGGGTAGCCGGCATGATCATGATCGCACCGGGGATGAATTTTCGCTGACCGGTCGGAGTTTGTGCCGTAAAGGGCTTTGTTGCCACACGAACCGGAATCTCGGCTTTGAGCAAGCGGTTGAGTGCGCGCGGTGCATGAACGTGTGACCAGTCAAAGGCATAGGCGGTTGAACCACTGACCGCCTGAGCGGGGCTGTTCCGGTTGTCGTTGACACGCTCACCCATCAGATCGCTGGTCTTGCTCAGGCTGATGCTGTCAAGATCATAAGCCATGGCCATGTTCCAGGCCGAGACATCGTAAAAGGTATTGTCTTCGAATTCTGTGCGGGTCTCGAACAGGCTCTTCAGCAATCGATAGGCCGGCTGTTGCATCGAGACGATGTAGGCAGTTCCTGGTTCGTATCGGACGCCCTCGCGTGTCAACGCTTCGCTCAGGTGGTGAACCTCGATCTGATGGCCGCGCAGCATGTCGGCAAGCTGGCGTGCCTTGACCGGATCATTGACGCGGCCAAACAGCACGGCCTTGATGCGGTCACGAGAGGCCAGATCAGCAGTTTGCAGGCGGAAGTCGCGGCGATAGGTCAGCAGTTTCTGATGGTTTGCAATGGCGCCCTCAATGGTCGATAGCGAGGTCAGGAACTGGTTTCGAATGGCCGTCTGGAAGGACAGTAGCCCGTTGCTAGAATCGGCCAGATGACCTCGAGCACTGGCTTGTTCAAACAGAATGCCAATGGCGCCGAGCGCATCGGGGTAGGTCGAGCCTTTACCGTAATAGAAGTCGTCAAACTGCTCTTCGGTAAAGTAGGGCTGATTGACTGAGTCCAGGGCGCGAGCATGGTAGGTGGCCAGTTCGGCCGTAATGTCGAAGTTTTCGGTGGGCGTCCAGGGGTTTTGACGACTGCGAACACCGGGCTGAAAGAAATAGGTCGAGTCAGTGCCCATCTCGTGATAATCGGCGACGACATGCGGGCGCCAACGATTCATCACCGCAACCCGGTTGCGTGATTCGGGGTGCACCAGCGGCAGCCAGTCACGATTGAGGTCAAACCAGAAGTGATTGAAACGCCCACCGGGCCAGACTTCGTTGTGTTCACGGTTGTCTCGATCGCTGACCAGCGCCTGTATGCCGCGATGGCTGTTGACCCACTGTGCAAAACGGCCCAGACCATCGGGGTTCAGTGACGGGTCGATCAGCACGACCGTATTGTCCAGCCAGGACTCGGCCTCATCACCCTGCATGGCGGCCAGATGGTAGGCGGTTAGCATCGAGGCGTTCGAGCCGCTGGCCTCATTGCCGTGAATGCTGTAGCCCAGCCAGACGACCAGAGGCGCATCAGGGTCGACGGTGTCGCTGTTCAACTGTCGCTGATGATGCGCCAGAATGTCATCAATGCGGGCGATGTTTTCGGCACTGCTGACAGTGAGAGTAACCTGTCTGCGATTCTCATGGGTGCGGCCGATATCGTCGATCAATACCCGATCGGAGGCAGTGGCAACTGCTTCCATGTAATGAACCAGTGCATCATGTCGGATGTGCCAGTCACCAACCTCGAAGCCGATCACAGATTCAGGCGTTGGGATACGCTCGTCGTAGCCTGGCGGGTCGCTCAGGAAACGTGTCATGTCGGCTTGTCCAGTGGAACAGAGCAGTGTCAGGATGAGAGCAGAAAGAACGGTCAGTCGTCGGGTCATTATGAGCGGTTCCGAAGGTCAGGATGAGGTCAGAGTGTCAATCAGCGCGCCGACAAAAATGGCCACGCCAATCCAGTTATTGTGCAGGAAGGCTTCGAAGCAACCTTCTCGGTCGCGATGGCGAATCAGCCATTGATGATACACCATCAATCCGGCGGCCACGGCCAGGCCGGTCAGCCAGGGTGTGCCAAATCCGGCGCGAGATCCGGCCAGGTGCAGGGTCCACAGCATCATGGCCTGTGTGATGCCGATCGCGATCCGATCGATGTCGCCAAACAGAATGGCCGTGGAGCGAATCCCGAGACGAATGTCATCATCGCGATCGACCATGGCATACATGGTGTCGTAGACCGTGGCCCACAGCACTGTGGCAATCAGCAGCAGCCATGCAATGCTGTCAATCCCGCCCGTCTCGGCGGCCCAGGCCATCGGCACGGCCCAGCCGAATGCAGCGCCCAGATACACCTGAGGCAGCCAGGTATAGCGCTTCATGAACGGATAGGTGATGGCCAGAAACAGGCCCACCAGAGACAGCAGGATAGTCAGTTTATTGGTCATCAAAACCAGGCCAAAGGCCAGCAGTGCGAGCACGATGAACACAATCAGTGCCTCTCGTGGGCTGATCAGTCCGGTTGCCAGAGGCCTGTCACGGGTGCGTTCGACCTGGCCATCGAAGTTTCGATCGGCCAGGTCATTGATCACGCAGCCCGCCATTCGCATGACGATGACACCCAAGGTGAATATGATCAGGTTCGCGATCGACGGAATCCCGCCTGCGGCAAACCAGAGCGCCCACCAGGTTGGCCAGAGCAGCAGAAAGAAGCCGATCGGCTTGTCCAGGCGCAACAGGCGAATCAGGGCTGATCGACGTTCGGGTTCAGCCAGCAGGCCAGGAAGTGGAAGGTTGGCCAACGGGTTGCCCATCAGTGATGGTCTCGGGTTGTCTGCTCGAAAAGCGCGGGCAGAAACGCTTCATAAATGAGCAACCTCTGGTCGCGTGCCGACAGCACAGAGCGTCGGCACCAGGCTGGATCTCGCAGTTCCTCGAAGACGCTGTCGTGGCGTCTCAGAAGCGCAATTTCCAATGATTCACGCTCGATATCCGGGTCGGCGAACAGCAAGGGACCCAGCGGTTCGTTTTTTCGTTCCAGTAGCTTTTCGATGGCGCTGGACATGGCGCTTTCGGGGATTACCACACGGGCCAGCACGCGCGAATGGCCATGTGCTGTCAGGCGAACGTGACGAACCAGGCAGCGCATATCTTCTTCAATTTCCAACAGCGTCGCTTCATTGGGCATCGGCTGTTCCCAACCCTGGTTGACCAGCACCAGACCCAGCGCGTCGCCCAGGTTTTCCTGCAGTAAACGAGTCAGCGAACCTGGGTGCAGCAACCAGCGCTGGACGCGAGCGTTCGGTTGCTCAGCGGCTGGCATCTGGTCGATGGATTGCCATGGGGTCGATGGCAGGTCCGTATCAGCGATGGTTGACGATGTGGCCAAGCGATTCCTCAGATGATCGATGATGTCCGGGCGACCTCACAAGGCCGGCGATCATTATGCCAGAAGCGATGCGGGAGGGTCAGTGCCATAGCCGCTGAACCTGTCAACGGACAGTGCGGATGTCCCTTGCCTGAGGGGTATCAAACGTCGGCATAGGCTGCGGCCTGACCCACCCAGCGATGAATCAGCGCCAGTGCGATACCCGGATGATCTGCGAGCAGGGTCTCACAGAGCGAACTGACCAGGCCCAACAGGTGATGATCGCGTTCAAGATTGGCCACTCTGAAGACCATGTCGCCAGTTTGCCGGGTGCCCAGTACCTCGCCGGGGCCACGCAGCTCCAGATCCTTGCGGGCTATCTCGAACCCATCGTTGGTTTCACGCATCAATTGCAGTCGTTCGCGCGCCGTCTGACTCAGCGGAGATCTGTACAGCAGGACGCAAGTGGATTGGGCTTCGCTGCGACCCACTCGACCGCGCAGTTGGTGTAACTGGGACAAGCCGAGGCGCTCGGCATTTTCGATCACCATCAGGCTGGCATTGGGAACATCAACGCCCACTTCGATGACCGTCGTGGCGACCAGCAAGTCGGTGCGACCGGCCTTGAAATCGCTCATCAATGTGGTTTTTTCGTCACTGGATAATCGGCCATGTACCAGTGCCACATTGAGGTCCGGCAGTTCGTCGTTCAGCTGCTCGGCGATTTCGGTCGCGGCTTCGGCCTCGAGATTGTCCGAGCTCTCGATCAGGGTGCACACCCAATAGGCCTGGCGGCCTTCAGCACAGGCATGTCGAATGCGTTCGATGATCTCAGCGCGGCGGCGATTGCTGATGGCGATGGTCTGGATGTCCTGCCGATTGGGCGGCAGCTCATCAATCACCGACACGTCCAGATCAGCGTATGCAGTCATCGCCAGCGTTCTCGGGATCGGCGTGGCAGTCATGATCAACTGGTGCGGCGCCAGGTGTTGCGAGAGCCCCTTGTCGCGCAAAGCAAGGCGTTGGTCGACCCCGAAGCGGTGTTGTTCATCGACCACAACCAGGCCCAGGTTACGGAACTTTACAGCTTCCTGAAACAGGGCATGGGTGCCGATCATCAGCTGGCCTTCGCCACAGATGGCCTCAAGAGCAGCGGTTCGAGCCTTGCCGCGGACTTTGCCAGCCAGCCAGACCACGCGCACGCCGAGTGGTTCGAACCAGTCTCTGAGTGACTGCAAGTGTTGTTCGGCGAGGATCTCGGTGGGCGCAATCATGGCCGCCTGGTAACCGGCTGCAATGCACTGGGCCAGCGCCGCCGCCGCGACCACGGTCTTGCCCGATCCGACGTCACCCTGAATCAGTCGCATGGCTGGCCGGGCTTCGCTCAGATCGTCACTGATTTCGTCAATCACGCGTTGCTGTGCACCGGTCAATGTAAACGGCAGCTGTGACAGGAAGGTGGTCTGCAACGCGCTGTTTGACTCGAGGGCGCCGCTTGAATGTGACTGAATTTTCTGTCGCAGCAAGCGCAGGCTGAGTCGATGCGCCAGCAGTTCATCGATGGCCAGACGTTGCTGGCAGGGGTGCTCGCCCTGCATCAGCAGTTGGGTGTCGGCGCCAGCGGGTGGTTGGTGCATGAAGCGAATTGACTCGTTGAGCGGCGGCAGCCCGATCTGTTCCAGCAAACTGGCCGGAAGCAGCTCGAATTCGATTTGCCCCATTCGCTCAATCGCCTGCTGGCACAGACGGCTGATCAGGTTCTGCCCCAGCCCTTCAGTCAGCGGATAGATCGGCGTCAGGGTGGTTTCCAGCGGGACCGGCTTGTGAATGATTTCCCACTGTGGATGAATCATCTCAACGCCCCCCTGATAGCCCTGCCGGGCCACACCGTAGCAGCGCAGCCTGACGCCGCATTGCAGGCTTCGAATCTGATTGGGGTAGAAGTTGAACAGACGTAGGGTCATCACGCCACTGTCATCTTCGAGTGCCAGCGTCAGCATCTTGTGACCAAATCGTCTGATCTGCACGTCAATGATCTCGCCCTCGATCAGGGCATTCTGATCCAGACTCAAGGACTGAATGGGGATCAGACAGGTCTTGTCCTGATAATGGGCTGGTAAATGAAAGAGCAGGTCAGACAGCTCCGAGAGCCCGAGCCGTGCGAGCTTTTTGGCCACTTTTTCACCGACGCCTCGAAGGGAGGTGAGTGGAGCCTGAAGCGTATCGGTCGATGGGTCGGTTGTCATGCCGCTTGGGTCGAGGTGTCAGTCGATGCAGGCAATGGCATCCATTTCGACCTGAGACTCTTTGGGCAACTGATTGACGCCCAGTGCTGCGCGCGCAGGATAGGGCTCGGAGAAATACTCGGCCATGATGGTGTTGACGGTGCTGAAATTCGACAGGTCGGTCATGAAGATGTTCAGTTTGACAATGTGCTTCAGGTCGCCACCGGCTGCCTGGCAGACGGCTCGCAGATTGCGAAAGACCTGATGGGTCTGTTCGGCAAAATCCTCGCTGATCATGGTCATGCTGCTGGCGACCAGCGGGATCTGGCCTGACAGATAGACCATCTGATCCACACGCACCGCTTGCGAATAGGTGCCAATGGCTGCTGGAGCGTCATCGCTGTGAATGATGGTGCGGTGTGATTGGGTCATCGGATCGATCCTGTGACGTCTGCTCGATTGCTGGCAGTCTAGCCGATACTGCGGTGAACTGAAATGACCACTTTCTTGTGTCGCAGCCGTCGAATGACGCGAGCCAAATGCTGACGATTGGACACTTGCAGCGTGATGACCAGCATTGAGGTGTTGCCGTCTCGCTCGATGTTCTCCAGATGCTCGATATTGGTATCCAGTTCGGAGATGATCGAGGCCACCTGGGCCAGCACGCCAGGCTGGTTGTGTACTTCCACCCTGGTTTCGACGCTGAAGTGATGGTGATCGTCTTCGTCCCATTCGACATCAATGCGGCGATCGGGAACCTTGCGGAATTCCTTCAGGTTTCGACAGCTGACGCGGTGCACCACGATGCCCTTGCCCGCGGTGATGTAACCAACGATCTTGTCACCAGGAATCGGATGGCAGCATTTGGCGTAGCTGATCACATGTCCTTCATCACCCGTCAGCAGCAGAGCTTCAAGAGGTTGCACCAGATCTTCATCACCGGTTTTGTTCAGCAGTTGCCGGGCGACCATCGAGGGCATGCGATTGCCCAGGGCAATGTCGGTCAACAGCTCTTCAAGCCGCGAGAAGTTCAGGTCCTTCAGAAAGGCAGAGACCGCTTGTTCGGATAGATGGTCGAGCGAGGATTTACGCGCCACCAGAGCACGATCCAGCATTCGATGACCGACTTGAACGGCTTCCTCGTGCTTGAGGTTTTTCAAATGATGTCGGATGGCTGTGCGTGCCTTTCCGGTGACCACATAATCCAGCCAGCTGGCTCGTGGCTCGGCTGATTTGGCGGTGATGATGTCGATCGTTTCACCGTTGTTAACCCGCTGCCGCAGGGGCGTCAGGTTCTTGTCTACCCAGGACTGAACTGAATGATTACCGACATCAGTATGGACCGCATAGGCAAAATCCAGGACCGTGGCATTGCGCGGCATGCGGATGATTTTGCCGCGTGGGGTGAAGACATACACTTCATCGGGAAACAGCTCGACCTTGACGTTTTCGAGGAATTCCTGCGAATTACCGGCCTGAGCCTGGATGTCGAGCAAGCGGCGCAACCATTCCGAAGCGCGAGCGGCCGTTGTGCCGCCGTCGTTCTGGTCGAGCTTGTAAGCCCAGTGTGCAGCGATGCCCTGATCAGCCACCACCGCCATGTCCTGGGTGCGGATCTGTATTTCGATCGGGTCGCCATAGGGTCCGAATAGTCCGGTATGCAGGGATTGATAGCCGTTGGCCTTGGGCAGGGCGATGTAGTCCTTGAACCGATCGGGTCGTGGCTTGTACAGATTGTGGACCACGCCCAGGGCCATATAACAGTGCGGAACGGATTTGACGATAATCCGAAATCCCAGCAAATCCAGGATGTCGCGGAATGCCAGTGTCCGTTTTTTCATTTTTTGGTAGACACTGTAGGGAGTTTTAACGCGACCTTCGATCTGGCATTTGATTCGAGCTGATTTCAAACGAATGTTCAGAGCCTGGTTGATGTTGATCAGCCGCTCCTGATTGCGCCCCTCAGCCTGATTGACCAGTCCGGTGATGATGCGATAGCGCATCGGATGTCTTGCCCTGAAGCTCAGATCTTGCAGTTCGCGGCGAATGCTGTCCATGCCCAGCCTCTGGGCGATGGGCGCATAGATATGCATGGTTTCGGTGGCAATTCGTCGCTGTTTTTCTCGCCGCATACTGCCCAAGGTGCGCATATTATGCAGTCGATCGGCCAGTTTGATCAGAATGACACGGATATCGCGGCTCATTGCCAGCATCATCTTGCGGAAGCTTTCTGCAGTGGCTTCGGTGCGGCTGGCGAAGTGGAACTTGTCCAGCTTGGTCACACCGTCAACCAGATCGGCAACGACCTCGCCAAACTGATTGGTGATGTCGTCTTTGGACAGCTCGGTATCTTCGATTGTGTCGTGCAGGATCGCCGCGATCACCGTGTCCTTATCCAGTCCGAAATCGGCCAGAATCTGGGCAACGGCAATGGGGTGGAAAATATAGGCTTCGCCTGAATTACGAGTCTGGCCCCGATGAGCTTTCTCGCCCAGCAGATAGGCTTGTCGAATTTCGGATAGCCCCTTTCGATGCACCCGTTGTTTCAGACTCCGCTCCAGATGCAGGACCTGCTTGGGGATCTCGGTGCCAGTCTGGGGCGATGGAGTGGCCATCAGGGGAGTGTCTGGCTCAGTACGAGGTCAGGACGCATACGAGTCCTGACCTGTATTCGGAAGATCAAGGTGAAGCCGATCAGTTTTCCTGAGCCTCTGCCATGGCTTCTGCGATCGAATCCTGCTCGGCCTGACGACGTTGTTGCTCTTCCATCTTGTCCATTGCAGCCTCGTTGACGTGACCAGCGGCGATTTCCCGAAGGGCCAAGACCGTGGGCTTGTCGTTTTCTTCTTCGACCAATGGCTCGACGCCGTTGGCAATCTGGCGAGCGCGTCTGGCGGCCAGTAGCACCAGCTCGAAGCGGTTATCAACCTTGCGCAGACAATCTTCTACAGTAATGCGTGCCATGTAATTCTCGTTTTATCAGGGTTAAACCTTATCATTTTACCTGCTTATGAAGTTGAGTCCAGCAATTGTTTGAGCAGCAGTCGATGAGCGTAACCTTGTCTCGGTGTTTTCAGTCGACGGGAGGCGACCAGATTCACCAGGTCGGCCAGTGCCTCGTCGAATACATCGTTGATGATCAGGTAGTCGAACTCGTCATGATGGCTCATTTCGTCGATTGCCTTGAGCATGCGCTTGGCGATCACCTCATCGCTGTCCTGGCCACGGTGCTGGAGCCGCTGCAGCAGGGCCTCACGCGAGGGAGGGATGATGAAGACGGTGTGTGCATCCGGATAATGCCGCTTGACCTGACGAGCACCTTGCCAGTCAATATCGAGCAGCACATCGGTGCCCTGATCAAGCTTGGCATTGACCTCCTGATGCGAAGTGCCGTAATAGTTGCCGTAAACTTCAGCGTGTTCAAGAAAATCACCGCGTTCGATCATCCTGCGAAAGCGGTCATGATCGACAAACTGATAATGAATGCTTTCTTCTTCCCCGGGGCGTGGGGCTCGAGTGGTGTGTGACACCGATGGACCGAGGTCATCGAGCTGTTCGGTCAGCGCCTTGACGAGACTGGTTTTTCCGGTGCCAGAGGGGGCCGCAATGACGTAAATCTCTCCACGATAGGGCAGATTACTCAATGTTCTGTACCTGTTCTCGCATCTGTTCGATCAGGACCTTCAAATCCACCGAAATTCGCGAGGTACGAGCATCGACGGATTTTGAACCCAGCGTGTTGGCTTCCCGGTGCAATTCCTGCATCAGAAAGTCGAGTCGACGGCCGACCGGTTTGTCCTGGACCAGGGTGCGTTCGACCTCGCGGACATGCGCTCCAAGTCGATCGATCTCTTCGGCGATGTCCATTTTCTGCAGCAGCATCGCCAATTCCTGCTCCAGTCGATCCGGGTCGATTCGAGTGGTCAGTTGCTCGACTTTTTCCTGTAGACGCTGTTGCGCCAGAATCCGCAGTTCTGGAAGCAAACCGGTCACCTCATCGGCCAGTGCAGAAACCTCGGTCAGGCGTTCACGTATCATGCCTTCAAGCTGCTGTCCCTCACGCTGTCGCATGGCCTTCAGTGAGGTCAGCGCGGTGTGCATCAGGGTTGCGACTGCTTCGCTGAGTGCATCGATGTCCAGCGCTGGTTCATCGACCAGTCCCGGCCACTGAAGCCAATCGCTCAATCGGGCCGGTTCGGCGTTTGGAAACAGGCTTGCGGCCTTGTCGGAGAGGTCTGACAGGGCGGTGGCCAATGACTCGTTGAGCATCAGCGAGGATTGCCCTGTACTGTGATCGCGTGACAGGCGCAGGTTGATATCCAGCTTGCCTCGTGACACTGCTGACTTGACCGCGTTGCGGATCGTCGGTTCGATGCTGCGAAGACCTTCTGGCAACTTCAGGGACATTTCCAGGTATCGGTGGTTAACACTGCGCACTTCAAGGCTTAGAATACCGGCGTTGAAGTGGCCGCTGGCAGCGGCAAACGCCGTCATGCTGTAGATCATTACTGTGTCTGGCCTGTACATGAGGTCGGTGTCCATGGTAACAGTCACTCAGGATTCAGAACAGGTCCGACCCTTGTGGGTCAGATCGTCAACATCCCGACCATGGGATCATCAGGGAACTCAAACATGACGCGACACGACGGTCGACAGACCGATGAACTTCGCGAGGTCCGGATCGAAACCGGTTACACCATGCACGCCGAAGGCTCGGTGCTGATCAGCTGCGGCAATACAAAAGTGTTGTGTAATGCCAGCGTTGAAGATCGGCTGCCCCCTTGGTTGCGCGGCGCGAAACAAGGCTGGGTGACCGCTGAATACAGCCTGCTGCCTCGATCTACACATACGCGAAACCAGCGAGAGGCATCGCGCGGCAAACAGGGTGGCCGCACTCTGGAAATCCAGAGGTTGATTGCCCGCTCGTTGCGCGCGGTGGTTGATCTGGAAGCGATTGTCGATCAGAGCATCACCGTGGATTGCGATGTGCTGCAGGCCGACGGTGGCACACGGACCGCGTCGATCACCGGCGCCTACGTTGCTCTGGTGCTGGCCACTCGCTGGCTACAATCAGAGGGTCGTATCAAGCGCGATCCCATTCATGGTTCTGTGGCTGCCGTGTCGGTCGGAATCTGCGGGTCTCAGCCGGTGCTGGATCTGGATTACGTCGAAGATTCGAACGCCGAGACAGACATGAATGTGGTCATGAACGAGGCGGGTGCCTTCATCGAGGTGCAAGGCACCGCAGAAGGCCATGCCTTCCAGCGCAGTGAACTGGATCAGATGCTGGAGTTGGCAGGTTCAGGCATCACTGAGTTGATGGTCTGTCAGCAGGCGGCGCTGGATGCCTGATTGGTCGACTACCACCTGGGTGCTGGCTAGCGGCAACGCCGGCAAGATGCGCGAATTTCAGCAGCGGTTGGCCCCTCTGGGTATCACCTTGTTGCCGCAGACCGATTTTTTTCAGGATGAGGTCGAGGAGACCGGGCTGACCTTTATTGAAAACGCCATTCTCAAGGCACGTGCGGTGGCCCGGGTATGTGAGTACCCGGTGCTGGCGGATGATTCCGGTCTCAGGGTTGAAGCGCTCGGCGGCGAACCGGGCGTATTTTCCGCGCGCTATGCTGGCGAACCACGCAGCGATGCCCGAAACAATGCCGCACTGCTCGAGGCCATGGCAGGTGAGTCAGATCGAGCGGCTAGTTTTTGCTGCGCTCTGGCACTGTTGCGTGGCCCGAGCGATCCATTGCCGCTGATTGTTCAGGCGCAGTGGCATGGCGAGATTCTTGAGGCGCTATCGGGTGCTGACGGATTTGGCTACGATCCGTTGTTCCGGGTGCCGGAGATGGCCTGCAGCAGCGCGCAGTTATCGGCCACTGACAAGAATCGACTCTCGCATCGGGGGCTCGCCATTGATCAGCTGCTGGCGCAGTTAACTGAATCAAGCCGCTCATAAATGAGTGATCCGAGCACGCCTCTGACACCGCCTCCGCTGTCGCTATATCTGCATTTCCCCTGGTGTGTCCGCAAATGTCCTTATTGCGACTTTAATTCGCATCAACGCAGCGGCGACTTGCCTCAGACCGAATATGTCGATGCCCTGATCACTGATCTGGAGCTGGATCTGCCTCATGTCTGGGGCCGTAGTATCTACAGCATCTTCATGGGCGGGGGCACGCCCAGCCTGTTCTCGCCAGAACAGATGGATCGATTGCTGTCAGCAGTGCGTGCGCGAATCCCGATTCGCCCGGATGCAGAGATCACCATGGAAGCCAACCCGGGGACGCTTGAATATGCGCCCATGGATGAATATCGGGCGGCTGGTATCAACCGTTTGTCGATCGGTGTGCAAACCTTTGATGATGCGCTGCTGTCGCGAATCGGGCGCATTCATTCATCAGCCGAAGCGGCTAGTGCGGTAAGCCGGGCACAGAGAGGTGGTTTTGATCGAATCAACATCGACCTGATGTATGCATTGCCTGGGCAATCACTCGGGCAGGCTCTGTATGATGTTCGCATGGCACTGGATTTGGGGGTTGAACATCTGTCGCATTACCAGCTGACCATTGAGCCGAATACCCTGTTTCATGCCAAGCCGCCCGTGCTGCCTGGCGATGACGATGCCTGGACCATTCAGGAGCAGTGTCAGGCAAAGATTCAAGCCGCCGGGCTGGTTCAATATGAGGTCTCGGCCTATGCCCGGCCTGGCCAGGCCTGCCAGCACAACCTGAACTACTGGCGATTTGGTGACTATCTGGGGATTGGCGCCGGTGCGCATGGCAAGATCACATCGGGATCTTCGCAGCAGGTGATTCGGACTACGCGGCAGAAGCATCCGACCGCCTACCTGGCCTCTGCCGGCACCGAGAAGGCTGTCATCGAGCGACGAGCACTGACTCAATCCGATCTGAGATTCGAGTACATGCTCAATGCAATGCGCATGAACGAGGGGTTCGAGATCGATCACCACCAGCAGGCAACCGGTCTGATGCTGGATCAGGATCAGGCGCCCTGGCCGTCGCTGCGAGCCGATGGTCTGATTGAACAGCAAGGCTTGCAGATCAAGCCCTCAGCGCGTGGCCGTCAATATCTGAATGAAATCACAGAGCGCTTTTTAGACTGAGAAAATGCTCAATCGCTGTCGATCAGGCCCTGCTTGATGTCTTCCTCTTTCCAGACCACCAATTTCCAGTCAGCTCTACGAGGGCCATCGGCCTTCAGCCCGATGAAATATCGCTTTCCGGACACGAAATGATGCGTGAGAGAGGAAGCTCGGCTGCGCGACAGGTCACGGCTGATCCCGCGCACGAAGCTACGATCGACAATGGCGCGAGCCTTGATCGTGTGAGTGCCCGGCGTGATACGCCGAATCGGCCGATCCACCCGCATCCGTTTCAGGTCATTGTTGTCGACGAACCCTACGGTTTGCTCTTTGCCATCGATATTGTAGATTTCCACCGGAAAAATGGCTTCAGCAAGTCGACTGTCACCTGTCTGCAGGACCGCATACCGCTGTCCGGCCTGAGGGCCGCCATGCTGGGCGCAGGAGATCAGTGTGGCAGCGAGCAGCAAGACCGTTCCGAGTCGTGCAACTAGCAATCGAGCTGTGAGTCTGGATTCTGGGTTCATCGTTTACTCCGCAAGTCATTCAAGGCATGTGTCTGACATATGGACCGTCGATGGCCCAAAAGAGTTGCATGACCGGTATCAATCATCGATCAGTTCCATATCTCTGAATAGTCATTGTGAGCAAACCGTTGCAGCATAGCCTCAATGATTGAGCCTGGCGCCTTGATTGGTTGGGCAGGGTTAGCCGGCTTAATCGCTTCGAACGATCGTGGTGGCCATAGGCAGATGGTCGGACAGATCGATGTTGATGACGTCCACATCGATGGCCTTCAGACTTGGCGAGGTGAGAATGAAGTCGATGCTGCGCTGAGGGTTCCAGCTCGGAAAGGTATGCGAGTCGCACACTGCTGGAGTCAGGCCCGAGGCCTCCAGGAATTCCCTGATCTCCGGTGTGTCGGACTGGGCATTCAGATCACCCATCATGACCACATGGCGTTTGTTGGCGATCAGATCCGACAGGTACTCCAGTTGCAGCGCACGAGATCGTTTGCCCAGAGACAGATGCGAAACGATCACATGAAATGCATCATCCCCCTCGCCGTAGCGAGCGACCAGTGCACCACGGCCTGCAATTCGGCCAGGGAGTTTGTGGTCGTGGACTTCATCGGGCAGGTATCGGCTGAGCAGCGCGTTGGAACTGGCCGCGATCTTGCCGACTTTTCGGTTGGCCTGCGTGCTCCAGTAGGGGAAGCGGGCTTTTTCAGCCAGATACTGAGACTGATTGAGAAAGCCGGATCGAAAGCTGCCATTGTCGAGCTCCTGCAAGCCAACGATGTCGTACTCACTGATCAGTTCTGCGATGGATGCCAGGTTGGCGCTGCGTTCTGAATGCGGCATCACGTGTTTCCAGCTTTTGGTCACGTAATCACGGTAGTTGACGGTGGTGGTTCCAGCCTGGATGTTGAAGGTCAGAAATCGCAGGCGATCAACGCGCTGCTTGGTTTGTGGGTCGATCAGCATTCAGGTGGATGGACTCCCCTCCCATGAGCATGCAATGTACCAAAAAAACGGGCCGATGACATGACATCATCGACCCGCAGTCGCTTATTATTTTCAGCCGACGTGTCAGTCGCTGATGACAGTATCTGCGTTGTCAGTGGAACTCGCCTGCGCGGTCTCTATGGCATTGCGTTCTATGTCGATCAGGTAATTGACGACTTCAATCGCGCGTTGGGCACTGCCAGCCATGGATGCGGTGGTCAGATACTTGCCGTTCACCACCACTGACGGGGTGCCGGTGATGCCATAGCCCTTGGTCATGCTGATTCCGCGCTTGAGCTTGGTTTCGATCGCAAAGGATTGCGCCGTTTTCAGGTAGTCCTCTTCGCTGATGCCATGCTCGGTCAGGAACTCGGCCATGGCTTCGTCGGTGGCCAGATTCTTGCGCTGATCGTGCAGGGCGTCGAAAATGGCGCCGTGTGCTTCTTCGGCCATTCCCAGGGCATCAATGGTGTAATAGGCTCGCGCCAGCGGAGCCCATTGAGGCCGGCCAAAAACGACGGGCTGACGACGGAAATCGATGTCGTCACTGATGGTTTCCAGCCATCCATCAATGAACGGCTGAAAGCTCTTGCAGTGCGGGCACATGTAGCTGAAGACTTCGACAACTTCGATCATTTCGGGATTGGCTGTCGGCTGTGCCGGGCTGATGATGGTGTAGTGCTGTCCGGCCTTGAATGCCTCCACTTGAGGGGCAAGCTGTGCTTGAGCGGTGGTCATCGTGACGCAAGTTGCCGTCAGAGCCAGAAAGCTGAGCAGTTTGTTCATGTAGGTCGTACTCCAGAGTTTAAAGTTATGCGCTGATTATAACAGACGGTCGTGTGAACGGAGACTGAATCATGGGCTCTCGTTGACCGCTGCGGCCAGTCGTTGGCGTTCCATACTGACCAGGGTTTCGATCACTTCGGTGGCTTCGGTCATGCCACCTGCCATCCGCGGGGACGTGATGTAACGTCCATTGACAATAATGCTGGGTGTACCGCTGAGCTGGTAACTGCTGGCGAGTCCTGCACTGCGTCTGACCCGGGTATCGACGGCGAATGACTGCCATTGATCAGCGTTGACTCCGTAGTCCGCGAAGAAGCGCAGTTGAGCCTCGCTGTCTGCCAGATTGATGCGTTGGCCATGGATGGCGTTGAAAATGGCCATATGGCTGTCGTCTATCACACCCAGTGCATCGGCGGCATAGTACATTCTGGTAGCTTCAAGCCAGCTGGCGTGTCCCAGAGCAACCGGCAATCGAGTCAGGGTCACATCTGACTGTTGATCGAGCCAATCATGCAATGGTTGTTGAAAGCCTGCGCAATGCGGACAGAAGTAGCTGAATGCTTCGAGGACTTCGATGCGATTTCCATCAGAGGTGGGCCCTGGTGTTTCCAGGCGGAGGTAGTGAACACCCTCTTGCCAGCTTGGGTTCTCGGCGTTGTTGTTCTGGGCAAGCAGTGATAGCGGGATGATCAGGATGATCAGTGACAGTATCAGGCGCATGGGTGTCTCCATATGAGCGGGCACAGGTCACTGCAACCTGCTGGTTTTCTGGTTCAGAACCGCTCAGACAAAAAAACCCCGAAAAGTTTCGGGGTTTTTTATAAGCGCGAGAATATCGTGCGATGCTCGTCGATTCAGTACAGTCCAGAGATGTAGGATGCCAGGGCTTCGATTTCCTCATCAGTCAGACGTTCGGCGACCTTGGCCATGATGAGGTTCTCATCACGGCCAGTTCCCCAGACGGCACCGTCTCGAAAGGCTGTCAGCGTGGCCACCAGATACGCATCGAATTGTCCACCCAGACGAGGGAAGCCGCTGAACGGGATACCCAGGCCGTTAGGGCCGTGGCAACCGGCACAGGCAGCGATGTCGCGGGAGGCATCGCCACCCTTGTAGAGTGTGCGGGCCAGGTCGACTTGTTCGGGGTCGGCAGAACCATGGACCACGGTCTGGGACGCGTAGTAGGCTGAGAGATCTGCAATGTCCTGATCGGACAGGGTGGCAGCCACGCCGTACATGAGGGCATTCTCACGGGAACCAGATCTGAACAGTGACAGCTGTCGCACCAGATAGTCTGAATGCTGACCAGCCAGTTTGGGCCAGATCGGATTGCCAACACCATTGCCATCCTCGCCGTGACAGGCGACACAGGTCGCTGTTTTGCTTGCGCCTGCTTCGATATCGCCTTCGGCAATGGCCGTCGACAGGTACAGGCACAGGGTCACGCCGAGCATCATGACATGCCAACGGTTCTTCATCATTCGACTCCCGGAGTATTTTTAAATATCAAGACTCGCTATTATGCCACGAACAATTCATCGAATCGACCAGTGATATTGACCAAGCCATGACCGATAACATCTCCAACAGCCATGTTTCGATAAGCATGGACGAAATTACCCGTTTGCTGGCTACCGCAACTTACGTGACCAGTTCGCACACTCTCAAGCAATTGCCAGCCGATCAGGGGATCGAAGTGGCTGTTGCCGGTCGATCGAATGCCGGCAAATCAACGGCGATCAATCTGCTGACACGACAGAAGTCTCTGGCTCGTACCAGCAAGACGCCAGGCCGAACTCAGCAGATTATCAGTTTTGATCTGGATGCCGATCGACGGCTGATGGATTTGCCAGGATACGGATACGCCAAGGTGTCCAAGCAACTGCAGGAGCACTGGCAGCATACTCTGGGTCAATATCTGCAGCAGCGTCAGTGCCTGCGTGGTTTGCTGCTGATCGCGGACATTCGCCATTCGCTCAAGAGCTTTGATGAACAGATGCTTCGCTGGGCGTCTCAAGCTGGGCTCCCCTGTCTGTTGTTGCTCAGCAAGGCCGACAAGCTCAAACGTGGGCCGGCACTTGATCAGGCTGCAAAAGTGCGCAAGTTGCTCAAGGGCGTGGGAGTTGATACTGGCGTGGTGCCGTTCTCGGGCAAGTCAGGGACTGGCAAGGACGAGGTCTTCAAGACGCTGGCGGCCTGGTACTCCGGGTAACGACTCTCTATCAGGTACCGCCGCTGTCGTTGATCGAATGGTTGATCACGGCGTCCAGGTTCAGCTGGTCCATGCGAATGGGCTGTCCAAAATAATTGCCCTGCACGTAGTCGATCTGACTGTCACGTGCCGCTTCGAGGATCATCGAGGAGTCGACGTGTTCACCGATAGTCTTCAAACCCAGTGAATGGGCCATGTTGGCGATCGAGTTGACCATCGTTCTGTCGACTTCGTTATGCACCATGGACTGGACAAACATGCCGTCGATCTTGATGAAATCGACGGCCAGATGCTTCAGGTGCGAGAACGACGAGAAACCGGTGCCGAAATCATCCAGTGCAAATCGACACCCAAGCTTCTTGATTTCATTGATGAAACGACGGGCGTTATGCAGACTTTCAATTTCGGCCGTTTCGGTGATTTCAAAGATCAGCCGGCTGGCCAGCTCAGGCTTTTCGCCGATCGCCTCACCGATCGCTTCGAGGCTGGCCGGGTCCTGCAAGGTAAGGTTGGACAAGTTCAGTGTCAGGTGGATCAGGTAGCGAGCATCGTTGCGATTGTCGAGAAATTTCAGCGCATGTCGAATGACCCACAGATCGATTTCCTGAATCATCTGTACTCGCTCGGCCAGCGGTACAAACACGCTTGGCGAAATCCAGTCGTGGTCTCCGCCATGCATGCGAATGAGCGCTTCGAACACCAGTTCAATCCGTTGCTGGCTGCTGCCAGGGCCCCGCACAACGGGAATCTGAAGCTGATTCGGGTTATCCCGTTTCCAGTTGACCGGGATATCCCGAAGCGGGACGATTGGCTGGATCAGCATGGTAAATTGATTGTTTCGCAATGCGGTCTTGAAGCGATCCGACCAGCCGTCTTCGATCTTGCGCGCCATTTGAGTGTCTTCGTCAGGCAAGTACAGATAGGTCTGGTCGCGTCCGCGTTTCTTCGCTGTTTCGCAGGCTTCCGAAGCTTGCCGCATGGCGTATTCGGCCGATGTGGTTGTGGATGCAATGATCACCACGCCGACTGAGGCGGCAATCTGTCTTGGGTCGCCATTGTCAAGATAAGTCACTTCGGAGACGCTGGTTCGGTAGTTTTCGGCCACAGTAAACAGGTTGGCAAGCTGAATTCCGGAGAGCAGCAGAATGAAGGTATCTGCCTCGAAGCGGGCCAGCATGTCGCGATCGCGCAGCCCGGATGACAGTTTCTTGGCGACATCAGCGATGATCCGGTCGGCTTCGGCATGAGAGGTCGAATCGACCACTTCCTCGAACCGATCCAGGTCGATCCAGAGCAGGGCATGATGGGTATCGCTGTCCTGGGATGCAGAGACAGATTCTTCCAGATGGGTCATGAATTGCCGCTTGTTCAGTAGTCCGGTCAGCCCGTCATGACTCAACTCCCATTGCAGTTGCTCAACAGTCTTGCGTTCGGAGATATCCCGAAAGACGACGACCGATCCTTCGCGGGCCGACTCGATCGACAGTGGAAAGACCGTGCACTCGATTGGCAGTGTGACCTGATCACGAGTCTGGAACACGGTTTCGTGTGCGTTCAGGGTTTCGCCAGTGCGATAGCTGTGCAGCAGCGCGGCAATGGTGGGGTCCGAATCATCCAGGTCGCCGTGGAGAATGCTGCAGGCCGTCTTTCCGATCAGCTTTTGGCTACTCTCATATCCCAAAATAGTGATTGCTACCGGGTTGATGAAGCTGATTCGACCCTGCTCGTCCACGCCATAGACACCATCGCCGACCGAACCCAGTATGCCTTCCAGGCGGCTGCGTTCAGCCTCGACTGATTGCTGGGTCTGAATGGTCCGCGCCAGTGAGCTGACTCGAGTGATGAACAGCTCCTTTGCTTCATTCTTGAAAATACAGTCCGAAGCACCGGCGTCCAGACAGTTCTTGATGATCTCTTCTTTGTAGGTGCCGGTGATGATGGCCATCTTGGGCGTCGGGTTCTTGTGCTCGGACAATGTGGCACACAGTTGATCACCGGTCCCGTCAGGCAGGTAGTAGTCGACGATCACCAGGTCAAAGTGGCTTGCCAATGCTATCGCGCGCGCTTTCGTCAGATCGCTGGCCAGCGTGACGGGAAACCCCATCGATTCGAGCAGTCGCGAGTAGACATAGCGAGCACTTTGCGAATCATCGACGAACAATACCTTGACGTCGCGAAAACTTGGAGTGCGGGGCGGAATGATGGCCTGATTGCCCTGATCAGTGGGCTTGGGGACGTGTTGGTGAAGCGTGGCAAATTGCTTCCAGGGCACGGTGGTGCAGCGACCTCGTTGTTCCATCCAGGCTTCCAGCGAATGGACTGGGTTGTGCTGCAGAACAATCACCGGGATTTCGGCGGCCTGCGGATTATTGCGCAGGAAGCCGAGAATGGGCTTGATCGGATTGGCAAACGGTTCGGGGATGCCCAGAACAATGGTTGAATAGACCGAGTCTGATGACACGTTCTCCCTCAGCAATGTCAATGCCTGGTCGAGCTGATTGATGACCGTAGTGGTCGAATGGCCTCCGGCATGCAAGGCTCGGATGAGCAGGTTGGACAGCGTTGAGGACTGCTCGATGATCAGAATGCCTGCCACATCATCCCCCTGATGGCGATGGAAAAGACCAGTGAGCTATCCTACCTAGCCTTTGACACACCATCAAGCGGTGGTATCGTCGCTCTTCGTGGTTCGACCCAACAGCATCGAGGCTATGATGAGCTACCCACAAACCCGTCTTCGACGGCTCCGCCGCACTGAGGCACTGAGGCGTCTGGTACGCCAGTCCACTCTGTCAGTTGATGATCTGATTCAGCCGGTCTTTGTCTGCGAGGGTGAGCAGCAGCGAGTTCCGATTGCAAGCATGCCGGGAATCGAACGTCTGTCGGTGGACCTTCTCGTTGATCAGGCCAGGCGACTGAAGTCGCTTGGTGTTCCTGCCATGGCTTTGTTTCCTGTGATCGACCCGAGTCGCAAGTCACCGGGCGCTGAGGAGGCCTGGAATGATGATGGACTGGCTCAGCGTTCCATTCGAGCCATCAAGGACGCGGTGCCGGAGATGATGCTGATGGCGGATGTCGCCCTTGATCCGTATACCTCACACGGTCAGGACGGCATTATCGATGAGACGGGCTATGTGCTGAACGATCGGACTACCGATGCGTTGGTGCTACAGGCCTTGTCCCAAATTCGCGCAGGGGCCGATATTGTCGCACCCTCGGACATGATGGATGGCCGCATCGGCGCCATTCGTCAGGCGCTCGAAGGCGGCGGCTTTGTGCACGCAGTCATCGTCTCGTATGCCGCCAAATACGCCTCGTCCTTTTATGGCCCCTTTCGCGATGCGGTCGGCTCTGCGGCTCAGTTAGGTCAGGCTGACAAGCGGCAGTATCAGATGGATTCGGCCAACAGTGATGAAGCCCTGCATGAAGTTGCGCTGGATCTGGAAGAGGGCGCTGACATGGTCATGGTCAAGCCGGGGATGCCTTATCTGGACATTGTCCGGCGCGTTCGGGACGAATTTCAGGTGCCTACGCTGGTTTACCAGGTTAGCGGTGAGTACAGCATGCTGTGTGCAGCCATCGCGAATGACTGGTTGTCCGAACGTGCGGTGGTCACCGAGTCCTTGCTGGGCTTCAAGCGAGCCGGTGCAGATGCCATCCTCACCTATTTTGCCGAACGAGTCGCCGGTTGGCTGGCCGAGTGATCTCTCGGCATGCAGTCATTGGCGATCCGATCGCGCAAAGTTTGTCGCCTCTGATTCACCGCGCGTTTGCACAAAAACTTGATATCGAGCTGGATTATCAGGCCTATCGGGTCAGCGAAGCACAATTCGAATCATTTTTGTGCTCTCCTCAGGGGCAGCGCCTCAGAGGCGTCAATGTGACAGCGCCACACAAGCAACGCGCTGCCCGATGGGCCTCGACGCTCAGTCCACATGCCGAAGCCGCGCAATCGGTCAATACATTGACGCTCAACGATGATGGTCACTGGCATGGCGATAGTACTGATGGTCCCGGACTGGTTGCCGATCTGGTTGAGAATCTGGGTGTTGAACTGGCCAATGCGCGCCTGCTGGTTGTCGGTGCGGGAGGCGCAACCTGGGGCATTCTGACCAGCCTGCTGGAAACGGACATCGCAGAGGTCATGGTGGTCAACCGCAATCGCTCGCCGTTGATCGAGCTGACGGCTCACTTTGGCGATCCTCGCATGAAGACCGTTGGACTGAATGCACTGGACTCGTTGCCTCCAAGTGATCTGTTTATCAACAGTACCTCGATTGGACATTTTGGAGAGTTCAATCTGCCCAGTCCGGTTTTGTCGCCGACGGCCGTCTGTTACGACCTCAGCTACGGCAAGGCTCATCGACGGTTGGTTCATTGGCTCAGCAAGCATCCCGGTTATCAGGAAGACTGGCAGATCGTTGATGGTCTGGGCATGCTGGTGGAGCAGGCTGCGCGCGCTTTCGAGATATGGCACCAGCTGCGACCAGAAACACGCTCGGTTATCGACCAACTCCATCGCCTGGCTGATGCGATACCTTGATCGTCAGCCATCCACGGCCAGATAGTCATCCATCAGCGTGACGTAATTTTTCGCCGAGTATTCGAGCATCTCGATTTCCTCTGTGGTCAGGTCGCGGACCCGTCGGGCCGGGTTGCCCCGCCACAGGCTGCCACGGTCAAGGTGCTTGCCAGGGGCGACCACTGAACCGGCGGCGACCAGAACATGATCGTCGATCCTCGCGCCGTCCAGAACCACGGCACCCATGCCGATCAGGCTGAAGTCACCAATGCTGCAGGCATGCAGGACCGCGCTGTGGCCCACCGTGACGCCTCTGCCAATCAACAGCGGGATTCCTCCGGGGCTGTAACGACCATCATGGGTGACATGCAGCACGGCATTGTCCTGTATGTTGCTCTGGGCACCCACATGGATGTGATTGACATCACCGCGAAGTCTGGCGCCGGGCCAGATCGAGACCTCCTCATCCAGTCGAACCTGACCGATGACGGTGGCATCCGGATCGATGTAGACTCGTTGTGCAATGACGGGGGTATGCTGCAAGTAGGCGCGAATGCTCATCAAGACTCCTTTGGGAACCTCTAGAAACCGTAGCGAGCGGTTCGAGTGCAAGGCGCACGGAGCACGGAGCACAGGAACCGCAGTGTACTGGGCAGTACATGAGGGTTCCGAGCACCGCGCAACGACGCAATCGGAACGCGCAGCAGGTTTCTAGAGGTTCCTCTTTGTGTTGTTAATCCGCCAGGGCGGATGGGTTCGGTTGCTGCCGGCATGATACAGGCACAGGGTGTTACCACCAGGGTCGAGGAGGCGTGCTTCTCGCCACAACCAGCGTTGATCGGTTGGCTGCTGGGTGAACACGATGCCCTTCTCTAGCAGATCCGAGACGGTCTTGTCCAGATCCTCGCATTCGAAATAGATGACCACTCCTGCGGTGTGGATCGGTGCCTCACAGGCATGCACTGAAAACGTGGCTGGGCCATTGGCAGACTCGAATCGGGCATAATGCGGTGAGTCGACGATTTGCCGGAGACCCAACTGTCGGTAAAAGGCAACCGACGCTTCAATATCCAACGCTGGCACGGTAATCTGATTGAGATTCATCTGTCCTCACCCTGCGGCCTGGCCGCTTTTTGAACTGTGGAAACCATTGCTGTGAAGACTACCGAAAACCCGTTACTTGAAACACCATCGGCGCTGCCCGAATTTGACCGCATCAAGCCCGAACATGTGCTGCCAGCAATCGAATCTCGCATGGCGCAGTACCATGAACAACTGGCACCGGTCCTGACGCATCCCGATCAGACGGACTGGGACGGTTTCGTGGCTGTTGAAGAACGTTTGCTGACCGATCTGGATGAGAGCTTTTCACCGGCCTCTCATTTGCATGCGGTGATGGATTCTCCGGAATGGCGAGAGGTTTATGCTGAGGCGGTCGTGCTGGTTACAGATTTTTCAACGACTCTTGATCAGAACCCAAAGCGCTTTGCCGCGTACCGGCACATCCATCAGTCAACACAGTTCACAGCACTGAATTCCGCTCAGCAGGCCGTCATCATCAAGGCGCTGAGAGACTTTCGACTCAGCGGCATCGATCTGCCGGACGAGGATCAGCGCCGTTATCGCGACCTGGTGCGCGACCTGACCGAACTGAGCACGTCCTTTCAGCAGAATCTACAAGATGCGACCGACGGCTGGTTTTGCCAGTTTGACGACGACTCAGCGCTCGATGGCTTGCCGGATCGTGCGCTGCAGATGGCCCGTCAATACGCCAAACAGCGAGACCTGACCGGGGTCGTGGTGAATCTGGAGTTTCCAAGTTATCAGGCCGTGATCACCTACGCCAACGATCGCACATTGCGTGAGCAGGTGTATACCGCCTATTGCACTCGAGCCTCTGATCAGGGTCCGCAAGCCGGACAGTGGGACAATGCGTCGCTGATCGAGGATATTCTGGCGCGGCGAGATGAATTGGCCAAACTGCTCGGATTTGACCGTTATATCGAGTATTCGCTGGAAACGAAAATGGCCCGCAGTCATCAGGAAGTCGATCAATTCCTGGTGGCGCTGGCCGACAAGGCTCGCCCTCGAGCCCTGGACGAACTTCAGTCGCTGACCGACTTCGCTCAGCAGAACGGATTGCCGGCTGATCAGCCCCTGTGTGCCTGGGATATTCCTTACTTTTCCGAACGCCTGCGGCAGCAGCAGTATCAAGTCAGCGATGAGGAAATTCGCCCTTACTTTCCGGTTGAGAAATGTATTGATGGCTTGTTCGAGGTGGTTCAATCCTTGTTCGGGATCAGCATGCAGGCCGATGCGTTGGTGGCGGTCTGGCATCCGGACGTTCGTTTCTATCGGTTGATGGACCACGACGGCGAGCCTATTGCGGCCTGTTACATGGACCTGTTTGCGCGCAAGGGTAAGCGCGGAGGTGCCTGGATGGCTGATTGTCGCTCTCTGCGAGAAACGGCCACAGGCAAGCAGCTGCCAGTGGCCTATCTAAACTGCAATTTTGCCGCCCCGGACGACGGCAATGACTCGCTACTCAATCATAATGAACTGACCACCCTGTTTCACGAGTTTGGTCATTGTCTGCACCATATGCTGACCCAAATCCCTTATCCAGCAGTGGGCGGGATTGCCAATGTCGAATGGGATGCGGTGGAATTGCCCAGCCAGTTTCTGGAGAACTGGTGCTGGCAGTATCCGGCCCTGGTTCGCTTCAGCGCTCATCATCAGAGCGGCGAGGTGCTGCCAGAAGCACTGTTTGAACGAATGAGAGCCGCAAGGCATTTTCAGTCCGGCCTGTTTCTGCTACGCCAGATCGAATTCGGGCTGCTGGATTTCAGGCTGCATGCCCGACCGGGCGAGGCTCCCGAGTCGGTGGTCAATGAAGTTCGAGGAGAGGTTGCCGTCGTCGAGTATCCGGACTTCAATCGTTTCATCAATGGATTTGGGCACTTGTTTGCCGGTGGATATGCCGCCGGCTACTACAGCTATTTGTGGGCCGAGCAGTTGGCGGCCGATGCCTTTGATCGATTCGTCACCGAAGGCATTTTCAATGCACAGACCGGCGACTCCTTCCGCCGTGAGGTGCTCGCGCGCGGAGGGTCACGACCTGCGGCCGAATCATTCGAGGCCTTTCGAGGCAGGCAACCAGTCATCGAACCACTGCTGGACAGTTACGGCTTGTGAAAGTGGCCCGTTGGAACGTCAACTCGCTTCGGGTTCGACTCGAGTAGGGAGCCTCTGAACAAGTCGTGATCGGCTGTCTTGAGCGTGAAATACGCCGGCTCGGCGTTGCATGAGCTGAGCCATAGCACCACTATGACTCAGCTCATGTGTCTTGATCGGACGTATTTGCCATCTCAATCCAACTCGCTTAAGACTTGTTCAGAGGCTCCCTGGAAACCTGCTGCGCGTTCCGATTGCGGCGTTGCGCGGTGCTCACAATCCTCATGTACAGCCCAGTACACTGCGGTTCCTGTACTCCGTGCGCCTTGCACTCGAACCGCTCGCTACGGTTTCTAGTGGTTCCCTATTGTCGACGACGACCGTGAAAGGCGCAAACCGACTGGAGGGTCTCAGTCTTCGTTGGGACGTTGCAGTACCACTTCGTCCAATCGGTCCGTGTTGCTGTCGGCAAGCGGGCTGACGTCGTCGCCGTGATAACTGGTTACCACGGAGTACTTGGTTTGATCGGTCCAATTACGGGACGCCGCGTGCAGCGTTCTGGCGTGAAACAGCAGCAGATCCCCTGGGTCCAGGTCGACGGCCACTGATTGATCGATCAGAGTCTGATTGGCGGGAAGATCGGTCCTGAAAAACTGTTCGGCGTCGAGTTGACCATCGTTCAGGTCCAGATAACAAGATCCGGGGATCACAAGCAAGCCGCCGTTGTTCTGTCGTTCTGGAACCAGGGCCAGCCAGGCGTTGATCAGGCGATGATCTGAAAATGACCAGTAGCGCGTGTCACGATGCCAGAGGGTGTCCGACGAATAGTCGGGACGTTTGGTCATAATGCAATTATGGTGGCTGCGGGTCAGATGCAGCCTCCGGGTGTTAAGCAGACCACATAGCAGGGAGATCAATCGAGGGTTTGACGCCCATCTGCGATAGACCGCATCACGATCCCAGGCCTGCAGCAAGCGGCGAATGGTCTGACCACCCGGTGCCGACTCATTGGCCGGCGCATTGGGGTAGGGCAGGTTGGCCTCAAGTTCAAACGGTTCGATCCGCTGCTCGAGATGTCGGGCGGTCACGGTCAGCATCGAGCTGACCTCAGAGGCATTCAGGCAGCCTCGAACAACGAGGTAGCCGTCACGCTGGAACTGTCTGGCCTGATCCTTGCCAATGGTCATTCTGCTGCAGTCAACCCACTCGCAGCATCGTCCTGTTGAGCCATCAGGGCCAGAATATCCGGAGCAAATTCGAAGGAGTCATAATAGAGGTGTCGACGCGGCAGGCCATGGCGACGAAAGGATGCTCGTCCAGCATCCACCAGCGCCGGCGGTCCACTCATGTAGACATCAAAGCCTGCGAGGTCCGGGTGATCGTCGACGACCGCTTCGTGTACCCACCCCAGACGCAAACCGGAGTGGCCGTTGATATTACTGATCACCGGTGTGTAGCTGAACCACGGTAACTCATCCACCCACTGAGTCACTCGATCATGCTGGTACAGTTCTCCCGCGCTCTGTGCACCCCAGTAAAGATGTACCGGGCGAGACTCCTTGCTGTGCTCATGGCGAAGAATCAATTCTTCAACAATCGCCTTGATGGGGGCAAATCCGGTGCCGCCAGTGACACACAATATCGGCCGTTCCGAACGACTGCGAAGGAAGAATGTCCCCAGCGGCACCTCAAGGTCGATCGGATCGCCAACCGTCATTTGATCAAAGACATGATCGGTAAAACCGCCGCCCTGAACGTGTCGGATGTGAAGCTCGAGCAGTCCTGAATCGTCCGGTGCATTGGCGATCGAGAAGGCACGCCGCTTGCCACTGGTGAGGATCACTTCCAGGTACTGACCGGCAAGATAAGTGAGCGGTTTGTGCTCTTCCAGGTCCAGTTTGATGCAGGCCACATCGTCAACCGGGAATTCAATGGAATGGACGCGCGCTTGAGCGATTTTGGTCTGAATATTCTTCAATGCCGCCGGCTCACGGGCTATGATGGTCAGGTCCGATTCGGCGACTGCCTGACAGAGTAGAATTTTTCGGTTGCCGGTCGGCGCCTCGTCAGGCAGTGATTGCTCGGCCTCAAGAGCCACCGGTGGCAGCGCTGGATACGACACCTCACCCTCGACCAGCTCAGCCATGCAGCGGCCACAATGACCATTCAGGCAGCTGTGGTTGAAATGCAACTGTGCCCGTCGCGAAGCACTCAGCAAAGGTTCCTGACTACGAGCCTCGAACAGGCTGCCTGTGGCGCGATTGGTGATCTTATAGTTCAAGGTGGCTTCCTGTACACTGCCTGCACATTGCTGTGGAGCAAGCTGTTGACTGTATCCCCAAGCCAATCAATATGGTGGCATGAGCCCTCATTATCCAGTGTGGGCGTGATGACTGACAAGACCATGGTCAGTCATCTCGGAATTGAAGTCACTGACATCGGACCGGATTATCTGACCGCAACCATGCCGGCTGATTCACGAACATTCCAGCCGATGGGTATTGTTCATGGTGGGGCCTATGTGGCACTGGCCGAAACGGTGGCCAGCTTTGCAGCCAATCTGGTTGTTGATGACTCTCGGCACTATGCGGTGGGGTTGGACATCAACGCCAATCATCTGCGCTCCGTTCGCAGTGGCACGGTGACCGGCACCGCAAGGCCTATCCACCTGGGCCGTTCAACCCAGGTCTGGGAAGTTCGTATCGAGGACGATCGCGAGCGACTGGTCTGTATCGCGCGCATGACGGCAAGCATTCTGGATCGAACGCCCAGTGACACTACAGCATGAGCGGCACAATTGACGAGCACCCCTATGATCGACTCGGTCCGGATCTGATCCTGGACGCGGTTGAGTCAATTGGCTTTGAATGTGATGGTCGGCTGCTGGCACTGAACAGTTATGAGAACCGGGTGTATCAGGTTGGAATGGAAGAGGGGCCGCCACTGATTGCCAAGTTCTATCGGCCCGAGCGCTGGACCGATGAGTCGATCGGTGAGGAGCATGCTCTGTCGTTTGCGTTGCGCGATGCGGACTTGCCAGTGGTTGCGCCGATGCTTCAGGACGGAGTCTCCCTGTTTGTCCACGAGCAGTTTCGATTCGCCCTGTTTCCGCGTCAGGGTGGACGGGAGCCGGTACTGGAATCGGATGAGCATGTGGCATGGCTGGGACGATTGCTGGGGCGGTTTCATCTGGTCGGCCGACATCAAGCGATGGATCATCGGCGGCGATTGCTGGACTTGTCACATACCCGGCGGCTGGTCGATCTGGTCGCGGTCGATGACCACATGGCCGATTATCTGCGCGACGATTACCGACACTTGTGTGCCAGCCTGATCGAGACGATCGAGCAGCAGTTTTCACAGACACGCTGGACGCTCGGTGCAATTCACGGCGATTGCCATCGTGGCAACGTGCTGTGGACTGATCAGGGACCACATTTTGTCGATCTCGATGACAGCGTGCTTGGCGTGGCCGTTCAGGACTTCTGGATGTTGCTGGACGGCGACTCCGATCGAAGAGCACACCAGCTGGAAGTTCTGATTGAGGCCTATGAACAATTTTGCCCGTTCGATCGGAGTGAACTGGGCCTGGTCGAGAGCTTGCGCACGAAGCGCATGATCGAGCATGCCGGTTGGCTGGCCAGTCGCTGGACAGATCCGGCCTTTCCGCGCAGCTTCCCGTGGTTTGGTGATGCGCGATATTTCGAGAATCACCTGCGTGTCCTGCAAGAGCAGCATGAACGCCTGAGTCACAATCATTGACCCAATGTCAGCCTCCATTAGACTAATCGCTCTATCGATTCCCTCTACCCTGTTGCGATGACTTTCATTCGCTATTTTTATCGCGTGCCGTTGGCATTGCTGATGCTCCTGATCGGCTTGCCGATGACCTTGATTGCCATTGCGCTGGTGGGCGACAAGCGCAAGCCTGGCTATCATTGGGTGGTTCGTACCTGGTCGTGGATGATGATGTGGGTCTTTGGTGTACGTATGCATCGTTTTGGACAGTTGATCGATGATCCGGTGGTTCTGTTGTCCAACCATGTGTCGTGGATGGATATCTCGGCGCTGCATGCCGTTCATGGGGTGGGCTTTATTGCCAAGTCTGAAATCAATCGTTGGCCGCTGGTGGGCTATATGGCACGTGCAGGCAGCACAATCTTTCATACGCGAGGGTCGCAGGACTCCCGTGAGTTGGTGGGGCAACGTATCCGTGAACGTCTGGCCGAAGGTCGCAGCATTGCCATTTTTGCCGAAGGCCGATCCGGCTACGGTGGCAAAGTGCTACCGTTTCATGGTCGAATGCTGCAACCCGCCAAGGATGAGCAGGTGCCCATACAACCGGTTGCCATACGCTTCTTGGATGCTGCAGGTCATGAAGCAGCCATTGCGTTTCGACCTCATGAATCGTTTGTTGGCAATCTCTGGCGGGTGCTGGGATTGCCTGCCACTCGCTGTGAGGTGCACTGTCTGGAGCCGATCCCTCGAGAAGATGTGATTGAGATGGGTCGGCGTGACATTGCGCGTCTGGCCCATGATCGGGTTATCGCTGTCATGACCGAGTATGCACCAGAATCTACCGAGGACCATGACTGACTCTCCCTTCAACGCACCAAAGCTGCTTCGAAACCGGCATGTCCAGTCCTTTCTGGCCAGCTCTGGCTTGCGTCGTAAACGATTTCTGAATCAGACGCCAGCACTGCATGCAGCGACTGAAGAACGAATCTTCTCAGTGCTTGATGAGTCGACTCAACTGCAGGGCATGTATTCGAAACATCCTGAGTCTCGCGGCCTGGCCGTGTTGTTTCATGGCTGGGAAGGATCGGTCGATTCGACCTACCTGCTGGACCTGGCAGCGGCCTTGTGGGAGTCGGGTTTGAGCATCTGTCGACTGCATTTTCGTGATCATGGCGCGACCCACCACCTGAACGAAGGTCTGTTTCACTCCTGTCGACTGGATGAGGTGGTCGATGCCGTCGGCCAGATCTGTGAAGAGATTGAAACGGGCCCCGTGTTTCTGGCCGGTTTTTCACTGGGGGGCAACTTTGCGCTGCGGGTCGCTCGGCAACTGCAGGACAAGACGGACCGAATCAGACACGTGTTTGGTATTTGTCCGGTGATTGACCCGGGCAAGAGCCTGAAGGCGATTGAAGATGCCCTGTGGCATTACGAAGCCTATTTTTTGCTCAAATGGCGGCGATCGCTGAAGATCAAGCAAACCCACTTTCCAGAACAATATCGACACGCTCCGGTTCGCCGAGGCTTGCGATTGGTGGATATGACTGCATATCTGGTCGAGGAATACACTGACTTTGCCAATGTTGATGACTATTTCAACGGCTATGCCATCAAGGGTGATTACCTGTCAGACTTGCGAATCGATGCCACCATCGTCGCTTGTGCCGACGATCCGGTCATCCCTATTGACGACTTTCATGACCTGAAACTGGCTAGTCAGACACGGTTGATCATCAATCCGCAGGGCGGACATTGCGGCATGGTTGATCAGCTTTGGGGGCCATCGTGGGCCACCCGGCTGATCAATGGCAAGATATCCACCCTGTTGAGTGCCAAGACGAGGTAACGCGTGCTAAACGAAGCCATGGACAAACATCGTGCCGGTGATTATGCCGGTGCCGAATCGCTCTACCGCAAGATGCTGTCGGATGAGCCTGAGAATTTTGAACTGCTGCACCTGCTGGGTATTGCACGGATGGAGCAGGGCGACCTGACCGATGCCTATGCCAACGTCAGCAAGGCGATTGAACTGCAGCCGTCCGGTGCAGCGTTCATGGTCACACTGGCGACCATCGAACACCGGCGCGGTCAGCTGGTGCCTGCGGTTGAACACATGAAGCAGGCGATCGCTCTGAATCCCAACTTGCCGCAATCGCATAATACTCTGGGCTATTTGCAGTTTCTGACCGGTGATATTGAGGCCGCAGAAACCACCCTCACCATCGCACGACGCCTTGAGCCTGAGTCGCATCGTGTGATGGTCAATCTTGGCCAGGTCAAGCTGTCCATGGGGGACCTGGATCGGGCGATTGCCTATTTTCAGGATGCTCTGGAAATTCAGCCTAATGATCTGGCGGCTCTGTCATCGCTTGGGGAAGCGTTTCTGTTCAAGGGAACCCCGGCATTTGCTGAAGAATGCTTCAGCAAATGTCTGCAGCAGCGTCCCGATTCCATCAAACTGCAAAATCTGCTGGCACAGTCGAAGCTGGCAGCCGGGCAAGTCGATGAAGCAGACTCGATGTTCAAGACCATTCTCGAGACCCGCCCCGAACAATTCGAAGCGCTCGTGGGTCAGGCCGATGTCGCTGTCTTTCGCATGCAGTATGAACAGGCCGTGCGTCAATACCAGAATGCCTTGACAGTCCAGCGTGGGCACCCCCTGGTGGTTGAGAAACTGGCCGATTGTCTGCTGGCCATCGGCGATGGTCTCACCGCTGCTCGCTGCTATCAGGCCCTGATCGATGAGGACTCACCGGTGGGTCGTATTCACGCCAAGCTGGGCCGAGCACTGCTGGAAGCCGGACAGTTGAATGAAGCCGAAGGCTATCTGACCAATGCATTGTCTGCCAATCCCGATGACCTTCAACTACTCCTCAATACGGCCCAGCTCAGAGAGGCCCAGGGTCGTGACGATGATGCCATTGCTGTGCTGCACAAAGGGCTGGATGGGAGCGCCGATCCTGTCGTGATCCGCAGTTCACTGGCCAGTTTGTATCTGGCTGCCGGGCAGCCTGACCAGGCACTCGAAACGCTGCGCCCTCTGGGCGATCCCGATGACGCGCAGATGCATCTTCATGTTGAAGGTCTTCGCCTGAGGGCCTGTGATGCCATGGGTGACCACGCGGCTGCCAGCGGTCATGCTGACGCGCTGTCAAAGGCTGAACTCAAGCCCGTGGCTATCCAGCAAGCGGTTGACCCGAAGCTGCTTGCCAGTTGGCCAGACGAGCCGCTTGATGATGATCGAGGGGAGCCTGTGTTTGTGGTCGGGCTGCCTGGCAGTGGTGTGGCGCAAATCGCAGCAATGCTGGATGATCTGGACACTATTGAAGTCATTGACGATCGATTTGCTGGCGACAGTGAACGCAACGATCTGTTCAGCCAACCGTCAGACCATGCAGCCCTTGATGGCTTTGCAGAAGATGAGGTGCGGCGCGCGCGCAGACGCTATTGGAACGGTTGGCAACGGCTGCGTAAAAAAGTGGCCGATCGAGTGCTGGGTATTGACTATCTGCCGGTCGAGCAACTGGATGTGGCCAGTCTCTGTCGGATCTTCCCCAAAGCCACATTGCTGGTGGTCAATCGAGCATCAGAAGATCTCTGGTTGCACGGACGATTGACCGGTTGGAGTCTGGGGTATCGACTTGAGTCAGACGCCATCGATCGCTTTAATCAACAGATTGATCTGGCGCGAGAATCGACCCAACTGAATGTGATCGAGATCAACGGCGTGGATGAGCAACCGGCAGCCGTTGAAGCATTGCAGGCGCTTCTTGAGTTCCATCAGATCAGGCATCCGGATCTGAGTGAACTGCTGGACCAGCAATGGCAGCGGCATGCTCGAATCCAGCCATACTTTGCTGCAGGCCATGCGGACCATTACAAGGGTCTGATGGATGATCTGGCCAGCCGACACTGAGACGCGGAGCGAGCAGATGAAACTGACATCCGACAGCATGCAGCAAGGTACCTTTGTGAGTGCCCGTTTCGCTCTGGGTCAAATCGATCCAGCTAATCACATGATTTTTTCTGACAATCTGAGTCCCCATCTTGCGTGGGACGATGTACCCGACCAAACGAGAAGTTTCGCGTTGCTCTGCGTTGATCCGGATGTGCCCACTGTTGCCGAGACGGTCAACAGCTCGTCACACACCATTACAGTCGATCAGCCACGCTGCGATTTTTATCACTGGAGCATGATCAATATCTCTGCATCCCTTCGCCACCTGGCAGAGGGCACCTGTGCGCGGGGACTGGTTCGTGGGGGCAAACGTTCCCCTGAAGGCCCTGCCGGCACACGCCAGGGACTGAACGGCTACAGCGATTTCTTTGCCGGTAGTGAGTTGATGGGTGACTACTTCGGTTACGATGGACCCTGTCCGCCCTGGAATGATGATCGGATGCATCACTATCATTTCACAGTCTATGCGCTGTCGGTTGAACAGGTGACACTGTCTGACCGGTTTACCGGCGTTGAAGTTGGCGAGGCCATCCGCGATAGCATCATTGATCAGGCAACCTTGTCGGTCCGCTATTCACTGAACCCGGTTCTCCACGAAGCACACTGATCTGGGTACGGGCGCATTTCCCTTCTCAATCCAACTCGCTTAAGACTTGTTCAGAGGCTCCTTGGACTTTTTACTCTCAACACTCACTTAATCTTGGCGAAGTGATTCGCTATACTTGAGGCTCCGTCTCATTTTTATACAGGACCCATCACATGTCTGCAGATAAAATCCTTGATCGAATGAAGGATGAAAAAATCCGTTTCGTTGATCTCCGTTTTTGTGACACGCTCGGCAAGGAGCAACACCTCACCATACCCGCCAGCGCTGTCGATGAGTCGCTGTTTGAGGATGGCAAGATGTTTGATGGGTCATCCATCGCCGGCTGGAAAGGGATCAATGAATCAGACATGATTCTGATGCCGGATACCGACACCGCAGTTGTTGATCCTTTTTCTGAAGAACTGACCCTGAACATTCGCTGCGATGTACTCGAGCCCAATACCATGGAAGGCTATGACCGCTGCCCTCGATCCACCGCGCGTCGCGCTGAGGAGTATCTGATTTCAACGGGTCTGGCCGACACCGCCTATTTTGGCCCGGAGCCCGAGTTTTTCGTCTTCGACAGTGTCCGTTGGCAGTCCGAAATGAAAGGCTGCTCGTATGCCATTGATTCCGAAGAAGCCGCCTGGAATAGCAATACCAAGTATGACCATGGCAACATGGGACATCGTCCTGGCGTCAAGGGTGGCTATTTCCCAGTGCCACCGGTGGATTCTCTCCACGACCTGCGCTCGGCCATGTGTCTGACGCTTGAAGCCATGGGGACGCCCGTCGAAGTGCATCATCATGAAGTGGGCACTGCAGGTCAGTGCGAGATTGGAACCCGGTTTAACACCTTGATGCGCAAGGCCGATGAAGTTCTGGATATGAAGTATGTGGTCCACAACGTGGCCCATTCCTATGGCAAGACAGCCACCTTCATGCCCAAGCCAATCGTCGGCGACAACGGCAGTGGCATGCATGTGCATCAGTCTCTGAGCAAAGATGGTGAGAACCTCTTTACTGGTGACGGTTACGGAGGGCTGTCCGAGGCGGCGCTGCATTACATTGGAGGCATCTTCAAGCACGCCCGCGCCATCAATGCGTTTGCCAACAGTGCCACTAACAGCTACAAGCGCCTTGTTCCGGGTTTCGAAGCGCCGGTGCTGCTCGCCTACTCGGCTCGCAACCGCTCCGCGTCTTGCCGGATTCCGTTCGTGGACAACCCCAGGGCGCGTCGCATCGAGATTCGCTTTGGTGACTCGACCGGTAACCCATACTTCATTTTCACCGCCATGATGATGGCTGGCCTTGACGGTATTCGAAACAAGATCGACCCAGGGGCGCCGATGGACAAGGATCTGTATGATCTGCCTCCGGAAGAAGAGCGAGACATCCCGTCAGTCTGTCATTCTCTCGATCAGGCTCTTGAGGCTCTGGACCAGGATCGTGAGTTCCTGAAAGCAGGTGGCGTCATGTCGGATGATCTGATCGATGCTTACATTGATCTGAAGATGAAGGAAGTGACCCGCTTCCGCATGACCACCCATCCTGTCGAATTCGACATGTATTATTCTCTCTGAGGGCCAGAGGCTCCTGGTTGGTATGAGACGGTCGATAAGCTGCTACACTGAGAACCACAGGATTGACGGAGTGTGTTCATGAGACGATCAGTTGC
>QIKT01000124.1 GCA_003233095.1 Oceanospirillales bacterium
CAGCACGCGCGCCGCCGACCTCCAGCTCACCCCAGGCCGCGCTCCAGTCGAGCTTGCCGTCGTGGATCGCCGCTACAGAAAACGCGGGCACCTTGTGGTTGGCCATGCGCATCTCGACGCTGGCCGCTTGGCTTTCACCAGCGAACACCACTTTGGGCAGCATACCGAGCTCGACCTGCTGTTTGCGCTCTAGTGCATCGTTGGCCACGAAGCAGTTCCACTTGAATGCAGTGGTGGCGGACGCGGTGGTGGAGATGCCGCAGATGAACAGCAACAGCAGAGTTCGAATGTACATTTTTGCTCCTTGTGTGGGCGAGGTATTGGATTGCGGACGCGATTCAGAGCGGCCTAACGGTTTTGCCGTTCAGCAGCCGTAGTGTAGCAAAGCGAAACGAATGTCTGTTTGCAACGGCTGGTTAGGGAGCCTCTGAACAAGTCGTGATCGGCTGTCTTGAGGGTGAAATACGCCCGCTCGGCGTTGCATGAACCGAGCCATAGCACCACTATGACTCAGTTCATGCGCCTTGATCGGGCGCATTTCCCTTCTCAATCCAACTCGCTTAAGACTTATTCAGAGGCTCACTAGCCTAGCCGTTGTCAGTCCGGCGGATCGTTGACTGCGTTATACATCCAGACGGTGTGAGATGAACGGCTTCCAGCCACATTCGCCGATTCAGTAGGCATTTGAGCACCCTGAACGACTATGAGGCTCTGTCGAGTCTGCCGCAGCCACTGAACTTTGGGTTGTGACTTCCGAGTCAGGTTCGGTTGAGATTCATTACAGCGACAGGCTCTGTCGCAGCGCCTGCGAATAGCGTCGCGAGGCTTCGATTTCACGGCCATCGTCCATCGTCAGCAACAGCCCCTGATTCCACGGGACCATCGATCTCACACAGCTCAGATTGACGATGAACTGTCGGCTGATCCGCATGAATCGATCGACTGGCAGACGCGCCTCGATTCGGTTCAGTGAGCGGTAGACCATGGGCTTGTGATCCTCGAAACAGACGCGGGCATGATTGCCAGCGCTTTCCAGATAGCGAATCCTGTCGACCTCGACCAGCCAGCAGCGATCGCCGTCCTTGATGAAAATACGCTCCAGTACTGATTCGCTCGACTCGGTATCAAAGCTCTCGGTCGGGTCTGGCAAGCGGCCGATTGCGCGGGACAATGCCTCGGGTCGGATGGGCTTGAGCAGATAATCGAGCGCCTGATGTTCAAACGCTCTCACGGCGTGTTCGTCATAGGCGGTCGTGAAGACGACCGCTGGGACCTCTTCAAGTGATTCAAGCAGATCAAAACCGCTTTCGCCTGACAGATTGATATCCAGGAACAGCACATCGACCGGCGTTCGAGTCAGCGCCTCGCGCGCCTCAGACACGGTCGCCGCTTCAATCACGACCTTGATCTGAGGGTGCGCTTCAAGCAGCGCTTTGAGCTCCTGCCGTGCCAAACGAGCATCTTCGACAATGGCAGCGCGGGTTTCTATCATGTCGAAACAACCTCGTTCAGTAGCGGCAGACTGACGCTGGCAGTCATGACAGCCGATGTCTCATCTCCGAGGAGTGTGCAGCTGGCTTGATCGCCATACAACAACCTCAGTCGCGCGCGAATATTGGACAATCCCAGCCCAGTGCTGTTGCTGTCGCCAGGCATCGAGCTTGCATTGACCCAGGGGTTGCGCACTTCGATGCACAGGGTCTGTGCCTGACACGTGACTCGCAGCGACAGGACGCCGCCAAGTGGCGATCGATCGATTCCGTGTCGAACCGCATTTTCCACTAACAGCTGGATCAGCATCGGTGGCACGTTGACCGGGCCCAGATCCGGGTCGATCTGTTCCTGATAATCGAGCCGTTGCTCATACTGAAGCGTGGCCAATGCAATGAAATCATGAACCACCACCATTTCATCAGCGAGACTGTGCTGTGCCACCTGATCGCTGAGTAATGCCTGTCGCAGGATTGAAGACAGCGAGGTAATCATGTCTCTCGCTCGGTCGACGTCTTCGCGCATCAGGCTGCGAATGTTGTTCAGGCCATTGAACAGGAAGTGCGGATTGAGCTGACCGCTGAGCACGTTCAGTTGGGCTTCTCTGAGCTGAAGTCTCAGCGATTGCTGTTGCAACGCTACCTGGTGAAGTTCGCGATACACACAGACCAGTGAGTAGGTCATGCCCCAGACCAGCAGCAGCAGACTCATGATCATCCAGTTGCTGAGGACATCGACCATAAAGAAAATGAACGTGCTGCTCAGGCCGGACAGCATGTAGTACAGGCCAATCAGAGTGATCGTGCCCAGAGCGGCCAGAAACCCGAGCGCCACACCGACCAGAAAGACGCCGGCCCAGAACATCTTGCCGCCACCATATCTGAGTTTGAGCCAGTGAATCACCTGCCGATAAACCAGACACAGCAAGGTATTGACCAGTAGCAAGATGCCCAGCGACAAGCTGGCATGCTGCAAGGTTTCGATCTCGCGGCTGACTCGTAATATCAGATTGACGCCGGCAAAGGCACCCCAGCCGAGAAAATGGATCAGCCAGAACGACAGGCCCAAGCGGGGGGGAATACCCGCCTGGGCAGGTCGATTCAATGGCTCTGAAACCTTGCGTGTCATCCGGCCTCGAACCGCGCATCCAGCCAGTCGTGCATCAAGGATAATGCCGTCGTCGAGAAGCTTTCAGTCAGTCGGGCATATTCGCTGATGCTACCAGTCTCACTGGCCTGAAACAGATGGTTGAGTCCGGCAAGCTCGGTGATCGTCACGTCCGGGTTGTCGCTGCCATCAAACAATTGACGCAGCCCGGCCAGATTGGATTCGGCGGCCACCTGCAGGTCGACCGAGCCGTTGAAGGCCAGCACGGGTGCTTCGATTCGAGACAGGTAGCGGGCCGGATCATAGGCCATGAAAAAGCGAAACCACGGCGTGTCATAGGTCTCCAGCAGACGGTCGATCTGTGTGTCCTGCTGTTCGCGATCCGTCACCCCGGTAGCAGTCAGATCATTGCGCATCATGGTCCGGATGTTATCGCCCATCGGCGCGTCTGCAGGTAAGGCCCCGATCGCCTCGAACAACACCTGGTTGCGCGCTCGCTGGGAACTGATGACTGCCTCCTCAGCACCACTGACGGTCTGAACCAGGTAGATCTGCTCGGCCAGCAGTTCCGGAATCATGATGCCAGGACCCGCCATCATGATGACAAAGGCCAGGTCATCACGTTCGGCGCCCAACATGGGTCCGACCATGCCCCCTTCGGAGTGACCAATCAAGCCGACGCGATGACGGCCATTGGCGCTTTTCAAGTCATCACGCGACATCAGATAGTCAACGCCTGCGCCGATGTCGGTGACAAAATCTTCCGAGGTTGCTACTGAAAAATCACCGGTCGACTCACCGACACCACGATCGTCCATGCGCAGAACCGCATAGCCCTGACGGGTCAGATAATCGGCAATTACGGCAAACGGCTTGTGGCGGAACAGGGTCTCATCGCGATCCTGTGGGCCCGAGCCGGTGATCATGACGGCGACGGCGAGCGGCGCCTGACCATCCGGACGCGTCAGCGTGCCGGCCAGAGTCAGGTCGGCCGATTGATTGTCTACCGTGACCACTTCAACCTGATAGGGAAACGGACCTTCTGGCGTTTGAGGGCGCGGCGTCCGGGTGGTTTCAACCGCATCGCGGGTCATGATCAATTTGAACGCACGGCCGCCCTGCTTGAAGGTGCCCTCGATCGCCGAGTGATCCTTAAGCAAGGTGCCTTCATATTCGATACCCAGATCCTCGGATGTGAAGGTCACAGTGCCTGACTCGAAGCTGACAGTGGAAATCGACAAGCCCATGGAACCCTGATCGGGACTGTCAGCCGTGGCGCTGTACTGGCCGTCCTCATGACTGATGTGGAGAACGAAAGTCAGCGGCGTGTTCGGAATGGCAATCAGGCCCTGCCAGGTTCCGGTGATCACCACCGGATCGCTCGAGTCGCTGCCATCTACGGCTAGCGCTTCGGTCCGTGCCAACGTCAGCGGCATCGGCCGACCCTGGATGAAGGTACCCACCAGCTCGCCAGAATCTGGCCGGAAGTCTGCCTCGTAGTGAATGCCCATGCCGCTGATCTCGATCAGAATCGAATCGTCGTCAAACTGGACCTTGGTCAGTGGCAAGCCGTAGGCGCCCTGGGATGGTGAGTCCAGGCTGCCGATCTGCTTGCCGTCCTTCTCTTCCAGGTGCAACACCAGCGGCAGGATGGTCCCACCGGCATCCAGTTCGCCTTGCCAGCTGCCGGACAGGTCGGCCGAGTAGGCAGGTACGCCGATCATCAGCGGCGCGCTCAAACACAGTGTGTTCAGAAGTCTGTTCATTCTCATTCCTCCTTTGCGATGATGACAGGCTAACCGGCTCGCGTCAGCAATGGGCAAAAACAGGATCAGCGGTCAAATAACGATCTGAGCTGCACACCTTAGAGAGCCTCTGAATAAGTCTTAAGCGGATTGGATTGAGGATGGCAAATACGTCCGATCAAGGCGCATGAATCGAGTCATAGTGGTGCTATGGCTCGATTCATGCAACGCAGAGAGGGCGTGTTTGCCGCTCAAGACAAGCGGTCATGACTGGTTCAGAGGTTCCCTGGCAGCTCAAGCCTGCGGATGTTGGCAGACAAGCCGATGGCCTATGGTCTCATCAGACGGCTTGTCCTATCATTCGGGGCCGCATAGACACTTGCCCGGCCATGAACCAATCCGAGACTCCCGCGACCCGCGACCCGACTGACCGACGCCCCCGCTGGCGACTGCGCCTGGAACACTGGATCGAACACCAGTGGCCGCAGACGCTGATCATCGTGCTGATCGTTCTCAATGCCATCACTATCGGCCTGGAAACCTCCGATGCGATCATGGCTGTAGCGGGCACCTGGCTGAAGCTGTTCGAGCGGGTCGTCATCGTGATTTTCGTGCTGGAAATCCTGACCAAGCTGATCGCCAAGGGACCACGGTTCTTCAAATCCGGCTGGGATATCTTTGATTTTCTGGTCGTGGCCGTGGCACTGGTTCCAGCGGCCGGCCCGCTGGCCGTCCTCAGAACTCTGCGAATTTTCAGAGTACTGCGGCTGCTGTCAACCATCCCTCGACTCAGGCAGTTGACCGAATCACTGCTCGCCGCGATCCCCAGCATCGGCTGGATCAGCTTCATGCTCGGCATGGTGTTCTATATCTTTGCCATCATCGGCACCGAGTTCTTTGGCGATACCTTTCCAGACTGGTTCGGATCGGTCGGTGCCAGCATGTATACACTGTTTCAGGTCATGACTCTGGAAAGCTGGTCGATGGGCATCGCCCGACCAGTGATGCAGGCCTTCCCGCTGGCCTGGCTGTACTTCGTGCCGTTCATCCTGATCTCGGCGTTCACGATCCTCAACCTGTTCATCGGCATTATCGTCAACACGATGCAGGCTCTGCACTGGGAAGAAGAGGAAGAGAAACGCCTGGTGACGGCCCAGAAGGCCCACGATGAGCGCGAGGAAATGCTGCTGCTGATGCGCGATAACAATGAGCGATTGATACGGCTGGAGACGCGGTTGGAGCCGGATCGACCGTTAGACTGACTCACGCATTCCGATACGCCTCAGCCAGCCAGTCCCTGACGCTTTGATCCACATCCTCGACCCGCTCCAGTCGCAGCCGATGGCTGACCATGGCGTTGAAGCTGCCGGACGCTTCCAACCGGCCTTCAGGGTCGGTGCCTTTCAGGTTGATCCCAAGGTCGACCCGGGTTTTGGTGGACGGCTGGATCAGCGCGAACTGCTTGCTGCGTCGGATACTGACATAGGCTTTCTTCGGTGCCAGCTCGACGTCCTTGCCCAATGACTTGAGGAAATCGGCCAGCAGCGTATAAATCGGCAGCAAGTCCGCCCTGGCGCCGGCATATTGTGCTGCGACCAGGTCGGGTGCCTCATCCCCCGTATCATCCAACAAGGCAATGCGCGCAACCTGATTGGCAAAGCCGTGGGTCATGCCGTGATCGGCCTTCAGGTATTTGACGATCTCGCCGTGTTTCTCATAAGGTGCCTCGTTGACAATCGCCAGCCAGTCTTCCAGCGGTTTGCCGGTCTTCTGTGGCATGTTGTCGATCATAGTCTTGAGTTGTTGTTCGGGGGTGCTCGCCATGCGCTGCTCCTGATCAGGGTGTGATGATCAGTATAGTCGGCGATCACCGCAACCAGAAATTCACAGGCATTGCTCAGCGATAGCGATGGGCCCTGAACGGACGCGGCCGGATCAGAAACCAACTGGCCAGCACCAGCGCACCAAAGGCTGTATAGACCACACCGAACACCCACTCCGGCGCATTGATGTAGAGTAGCTCGCCCAGCCAGTGGGTGATGAAGGATCCTTCGAACAGAGTCTCACCGGCCTTGGCACGCAGCCATTTTTCCAGCACGGTCAGCGGACACAGGACTCCGAACCAGACCTGCAACACCACGACCCCGATCGCCAGCAGGTGGGCGAGACGAAACCAGGGATTACGCACCCAGCCCCATGACCGCCATCGGCCGACAGTGATCAGAATCAGGCTGAGCACGACAAAGATCACGAACATCACGTGCAGGATCAGCACACCATCGCCGAGCAAGGAATAAAATTGGCTTGAATTGTTCATGGACTTTCCATTTGACTCCCTGGACATTCAACGCCAATGATCGTCCCATCCAACTCGGCCAACTCGGCCCATATTTTCTCGACGCCAAGCTGAGAATCATACTCCTGCCTGGCCATCTGACCTACTTGGTTGTCGTTTGGATACTGACTCATTCGTAGCCAGGGAACCTCTGAACAAGTCACACTCTCATCACCACCACGTCATCCCAGCAAACGCTGGGATCTTGGGAGCCTCTGAACAAGTCGTGATCGGCTGTCTTGAGCGTGAACTACGCCCGCTCGGCGTTGCATGAGCTGAGCCATAGCACCACTATGGCTCAGCTCATGCGCCTTGATCGGACGCATTTCCCATCTCAATCCAACTCGCTTAAGACTTGTTCAGAGGCTCCCTTGCTCAATCGGGCTTGGAAATTCCTCGACGTTGCTCGGAAAACAGCAAGGAAGCGTCGAGGACGTGAGAACCTGACCATTGATTTGTTCAGAGGCTCCCTAGCTTGCTGCCCAGCCAGGCCATCGGAATGTAAGCCACTACCAAATCAAGCGCGTTGAACCACATCGGTGCGGGCAGCGTGATGACCATGGCAATTCCACCTGCCAGAAACACGACACCGATGACCAGGGCATGGCGCAACTTGTGCCGGGTGGCAATCATGGCCGCCACGATCGCGCCGACCAGGGTGCCCAGGGCATGGGCCAGAAACGGGAACAGGAAGTGCTTGGGTTCGAACAGATGCATCGCCGCCTTGAGACCGTCCATCGTTTCGACATCCGCACCCGCAGGCGGTGCAATCACCTTGCCACCGATCATGATCAGGCCCATGTTCACCGCACCGCCGACCAGCAGGCCGATCAGTACAGCAACTAGCGTTCGTATCCATGGTTTCATCCCCCACATTCTCCCGGTAGATTGACGTTGTCACCCACCACCGTGACGGCGGTGAACGGTCGCGCTGACATGACAGCGCAGTGTTCTTGTGTCTGGACTCAACTACTTTGCCATTCGATAATCGACTGAATTAATCTCGCTGATCATCCAGACCGTGTCCCGTGGTCACCAGGCGATTCTTGCCGTCGACCTTGCCGCGCAACAGGCGGGCGTCCGCGCGGTTGATGGTGCGTATGCAGGATTCGCCCTGCGACATCCGGGCCAGACCGGCCGTGACGGTGATGGCAGGGATCGCTGGGATACGTTCCAGTGGCTGTCGCTTGACAGCCTGACGGACATGATCGGCCGCTTCAATGGCAGCGGCTTCATTGGCTGCCTGGAAATGCAGGATGAACTCCTCGCCGCCCCATCGAGCGACCTGCGTACCAGACGGTGCCGCTTGTTGAATGATCTGTGCCACGTGGCTCAGAACCTGGTCACCGACATCATGACCATAGCGGTCGTTGAACTGTTTGAAGTTGTCCACATCGAGAATGACGAACCAGCGCGACAGGGATGCTTCGGTGGTTTCGACCTGTGCGAGAAAACCACGTCGATTCAGCAATCCGGTCAGATGATCGGTGGAGGCAACCTGCGCCAACGAGCGATTGGCCTCTCGCAGTGCGCGAGTTTGCCGGTTAACCTCAGCCGCAAGCTCGCGATTTCGAACACGGATTCGTGCCGTGTTCCAGTAGTTCCACAGATAGGCCACCATGAACAAGCCCAGCAGCACGGCAGCGACACCCCAGGGCGTCTGCCACCAGGCTGGCATCACGCGAATCGACAGGACGGCAGCCGACTCATTCCAGACGCCGTTGGCATTGGCGGCCTGCAATTCAAACCCGTACTCACCGGGTTTCAGTCCGGTCAGCAGAGTTTCGGGGTTGGGGCTGGCCTTGCTCCACGCTTCACTGCGACCGAGCAATCGCCAGCGAAATCGATTCGATTCAGGGCTCCGATAATCAGCTACGACGTGCCTGAGACGCAGGGCACTGACACCGGGCGGAATCACGATGGTTTCCTGAACCGGTACGGCTGTATCCTCGACCCAGATGCCGATAATCGCAGCTTCGGGCGGCGAAACATCCAGAGCAACCTCTTGAGGAATAAAGCTGACCAGTCCACCCAGGCCCCCGAAGTAGACGCGCCCTTCTGATCCCACATGGCCAGAGCGGGCGAAAAATTCCTCGATTACCAGGCCATCAGTGACTCGGTAGCGAGAAATGGCCCGAGTCTCCCGATCGATGGTTATCACCCCTCGCGTGGTCGACGCCCAGAGACGATCAGGCCCCATGGCCAGGCGTTGCACAGCGGTGTTTGGAAACTCGGGAATCAGACTGATGCGTTGGCTCATTCGAGTCACCGTGTCGAAGCGGGCCAGGCCAAAACTGGTGGCCACCCACAGCTCATCGTCTACCAACAGCAAGTCATGGACGTGACCTTCGATACCGAGTTCGTCGTGCTCGACGTCTGTGACGATGCCGTCGCGATCAATGTGTGTGATGCCTTCATTCCATAGACCCAACCAGATCCCGCCAGCAGAATCGGGTTCGATGTCACTGATCGAGCCCCCTCCAATCGGGTTCTCGCCGTGGCTGACATAGTGCGTTGGTGGGTCATCACCGGAAAATCGATACAGACCATCAGTCCAGGTCCCCAGATCAACTCGACCATCGTCCCAGACTTGCAAGGAGGTCACACCCAGACCAGTGAGGGCCGCAAAACGAGGCTCATCACGAAGTTGTTCGGTGATCGGATCAAACAGCAGAACGCCACTGTAGGAACCGACCAGAATCTCATTGCCCAGCCGAGCCAATCGGTTGATCGACAGCGATTCGGTGCCCGCGATGTGCCGGATCACACTCTGGCTCTGATCGCGCTGCAAGCGCCACAAGCCTCGTCTTGAACCGATCAGGACATCACTGGGGGACAATTCGAACAGGGTGTCGGCGGTATTGAGATTGGACTGAAGGCGAAACCCATCAAACCCACTGGCCTCCGGCAAGGCAAGGATCACTCCGGCTTCGCGGGTAGCGATCCAGCCCACCCCACTGTGATCAAAAAAGAAACGTCGAATGTTCCGATCCGGAAACAGCACCTGCTCGGAACGCCCGAACGGCGACACCGATTGCCCGCTCATGTCCAGTGCCCGCATCCCGGCCATCGTTCCAACCAGGACCTGTCCATTGGGTGAGAGTGCGAGCGTGTTCACCCGTTGAATATTCTTGAGCACAGCGAGTGGTTGGCCATCCACCACTTGATACACAGTCTGAGCATCACCGACCCAGAGGGTCTGCCCGTCGTGCATCAGAGTCCGTGGGTGACCGTGCCAGCCACTCCCTGGGGTCAGGGTTCGACCCTCCAGGTCAAACAATCCCGCCTCAGTGGCCACCCAAATGGCGCCATGATCATCCTCCGATAGCCCCCATACCCGAGGATAAGGCCGACCATTGGGCAACATCACTGGCCGCATGGATCCACGAGGATCATCCATCACGTACAGACCACTGTCGGCAGAGCCAATCCAGACACGCTGCTTGCTGTCCTCGAACATGATCTGAATCTGGGTAGGCGCTGCGCCCGGGTTCAGTCGCTCAAACGTATCGTCCACCCCCAGATATCGATTCACACCACCACCCCAGGTGCCTACCAGCACCGTACCATCACGGGTTGCCAGGACTTCGCCAGCCGCAGAATGTGATAATGATTCGGGATTGGTGGGATCGTGAAGAAAGGCATGCACACGGTAGCCGTCAAAACTGTTGGCCCCTCCGGCTGCGGTGCCAAACCACAATTGCCCGTTGCCATCCTGGGCAATGCTGAAGATCGTGGAATCGTACAGTCCATCGGCTAGCGTCAGGCTTTCGAAATGCACTTGAGAAGGCGACGTCCAGATATTGGATTGACGAGCAACAGCAGGCAGACCCAGCGCGAACACAATCGCCAGAAGAACACCGCTGATAATCATCATATTACGCATGTGGTAAGGATCCACACTGTCGCGACCAGCACCTGAATTGATTATAGCCCGAAAGTCATGGTTGATTCAGATCAGGTGAATATGAGCATGGCTGTCACCTGCAAGCGAGGCAATCCCGGCCCACCTGGCAGCCTGTCGGACTTGAGGTGATCGACTGCACAAAACCCGAGTTTGGCCAGACTTTTCCTCGTGGCGACCCGTTAAGTCCGACAGGCTGCTGGTCCCACACAAACGTGATATATCGGCCGGGTAGGTAGGCAGCCAGATTGATCCTGTGATACGTACAGCTTGAGAAATTTCAGGCCCGACCAACCCCGATCGGCAACGCAGACGTTCACGTCCACCTAGCCGGTGGGCAACAGCAACGAGCACGTGCTTGGACCAGCAGATGATCGAAAATCAGCGCGCCGATGCCACGCCGTCGATGGACTCCGGCGGTGCGCATCGAGTTGATCTCCACATGGCGCGGTGTGCGCATTTTGAGTGCGCCACCACCGAGTAGCTGATCGTGCTCACGGACACACCAGAAAGTCACATCCGGGTCGCGCAGCCCATCAGTGACAGCGCATGAATGCTTTCGGGAGGCGAGTGCCGCGCCACGTCGTCCAGGTGCTCGCCGAGCAGTGCGCGGACACGGCACCTGAGAGATTGTCGATCTCGATTCGATGCGACTCTGAGCTCACACGTCAATCCACCCGATTTTGATGCCCCGCAAACCGCCTGGCATTGTTAGGCACATCGATCAGGTGTCGATCTCGCGGGTGAAGACTCCAACGTCAAGATCATCCAGTTCTTCCAGGCAAGTCACAGACCACAGTGCAATGCAATCGGCCAACTTGAGCAAGGCATCTGGGGCTGCTGGGCCAGACGTTGTCGAAGGTTTCAGATAGGCCGGGACCAGCCCGGGATGATCGGCGGGCAATCGCCATTGAACATCGAGCAGATAGCCAGAATCCATGCCATAGGTGCTGAACGCTCTGAGTCTTCCCTGAGAATGACCGGTTCTAAGCCAGCCATGAGGCAATCGATGCACCACCTGATCATCACCACCGGGAAAACCCAACCCCTTGATCTGCATGAGCATGAGTTGGTTCATCCATAGCCTGACAGGTCCGTCGCAGTCAATATCATCGGGCGTGATCGCATAGCCCGCGATCCATTTCTGCATCAGACCTGGCGTTGCGAGTTCACGATTCAGGTCCTGATCCATGCGGGTCAGATACACCTGATGTCGCTGTTCACGATCGGACAGCGTTACGATCGACATGTCGCCATCGCTGACGGCCACCAGTACTCGCTGATAATCGGCGACCGGCAGTGGCAGTTCGATCCCGTCAATCGTCAACCAGTAAACCTCGGAGCCCTCTGCATTCTGGTCCATTGATTGTGGGTCCGAATAGATCAGCCAGGCAGAGGCCTCGTCCTTCAATTCCGAACGATTCCACTCACAACTCTCCGCTGGAGACAGACTGCCCAGACTTGCCAATGTCACCAGTAAGGCTCCAATCATGTCATTGCTCCGTCTCGATCTGCTGCACATCCACCGAGATCGCATCGCTGCCGGGCAAACAGTCCAGATCCCAGTTGTTCAGGCATAGTGCCAATTGCTCAAGCGTTGCGGTCATGGGCACAGGTTGATCAGGCAAGGACCACAACACCCGCCAAAGTCCTGGGTGGCCCGCTGGCAATCGCCACTCGATGGCCAGCGACTGAGCCTCATTGAGAGGATAGACGGTTGCCGCAATCGCCTGGCCATCGGCTGCCTGACCCTGACGAAGCCAGCCATCCGGCAAGGCATAAACGCGTTCGTTCTTGGCAATCGGGTACTGCATGCGCTTGGCCATCATCGCCAGCATCTGAGGCTGCCATTGATCCTGCGTTGCATCACAATCGATCTCCTCAGGCGTCATGCCGTAACCGGTAATGGTGTAGTCAATGAAACCGGGAGCCTCGCTGGATAGCCCGGCATCATAGGCCTGAAGAACCAACGTGACCTCGGCGCTGTGCTGTTCACTGTAGAGTCGAACACCACTCAGCCCGGACGGATCGGCCATCGCCTCCATTCGCTCAAAGGGCACGGCAGGCAGAGGGATCTGAGCGCCCGCTACCGTCAGCAGATGCACCGGCGGACGTTCGGCCGACTGCATCACGGCAGTCGGTGCCGACCAGGTCACGGCAAGCGCAGGGTCGGTCAGGAGTGTCTGTTTCAGGGCGTCACAACTGTTTGGCGGTGCCATGAACTGGAGGCTGTGCATGAGCAGCAAGGTGCCTATCATCAAGCGGGCCTTGAGGTGTTTTGGTCAATCGCCAGTTTAGCATGATGTGAGACAACACCATGGGCCCGGTCGAATGCCGATCAGACTGCACCCGCAGAGCCTTGATCACTGTCGGGCCACTTCTGCCGATAGCTGTTGATTCGACTGACTGCTGTTTGAGAACTGACTGACATTGCCCACACTGTCCACCCGCGAAACCGTGTTGTTCCCGCAGTTGGCCACAAACAGATCCCCGGCAGAATTGAACGCCAGACCGACTGGTGCGCTGAGTCCACTTGCGACCAAGGTCGTCAATGAGCCATCGGCCTCGACTCGGGAAACCCGGTTGCCGCCAATACTGGATTGGTACAACAGGCCATCAGGCCCGGTTTCATTGCCTTAGGCTCCGGCAATCCCGCTGACAAACACCAACAGCTGCCCATCCGGTGTCACCGGAAAAGCCTGGGTACCGTTTGAATTGTTCAGCGCCACCCCGAAATCGGCGACCAGAATGTCGCCCTCGGCGGTCACAGCAATATCGCCGCTGGCCTGAAAGCTCGTGGTTAATGTACTGACGGTCTGCTGGGTACTGGCCATGGACGAGATCAGCAGGGCACCAAGCAACCGCCAGGGCCTGGATTGAATACTCATAGCGAAACCTCCTCACCGGGTTGATCAAAGATCACGACTTGTTCAGAGGCTCCCTAGATGTCTGACTGATTTCCGGCCCGCAAATGAGCCGCCACCAGCAGCGCGTTTGGAAAGAAATCTGTCACCTGGGCGGCTTTGCCTGTGGTCAGCAAGGTGTTGAAGGTGGGCAGTACAACTACGTCGATCGGCCCTGAGGCGGCATCGACAATGGCCTGATAGTTTCGGCCGCGTAGTCAATGTCCCCAGTGTGGAGAATGTGCTTGCCGGCCATGCTGACCAGGTAGGCGTAGTTGTCGACGGTGGGAAAATCATTGCCAAACTGATTGAAATTCCGGGTCGCAATCACGGTGATCTGAGTGAGTCCCGCAGTGATCGAGGTCGACTCAAAACGCTGTGGACTGAGGCTTGGAACCTGCCCGGTAAAATTGACAAACGGCTCGCGTCCCTGTAGCGAAATCAGCAGCTGCACGTCGGGACGATTGTTCAGAATGATCTGAGCTGGATTGATGTTGTAGTGATCGCCGGGATTATGCGTGACCAGAACAGACTCGGGTCATAAGGTGGCAACTGATTGGTGATCGAGCTCTGGGTGGTCAGTGGCACATCGATAAAGAAGGCACCAAATGCGCCGACCGCATCGATCAGAATGCCACCTGCGCTATCTGACAGATACACGCCTTCGTTGCCCACATAACTGAGGGTTATGCTGGCCGGTATCGGCACGGCATCGACAATGGGCTGGCAGAAGGTATCCGGGGTCAACCGCTCGGTCATCATCGATCCGGTTTGATTGCCATCATCGAGCTGATACTCAATCTGCCCGGTCGTACAGCTGGAGAATTGGATCTGCAGTGAGCCGACCGATTCAGTCACCACAGGAGTGGGGTCATATCCGGTCGAAAACACGCTCAGATCAGCCTGGGTGCCCTCGTAGTTGCCCTGGACACAGAACCCGTGTTGATCCGAGCTGTCAATTGCGCGGCTCGCAGTATCCACATCGAAGGTGAACCCGCTCGCGAAGAAGCAAGCCAGAAGAATCGTTCAGAATCCTACACAAAGCCCTGGCCCGGCGTGTCTGGATTGAACCATGTGCCACTCAGCCCTTCATTGATCGGGATGGCATCCTGGGCATAGGCGATCGAAAGGGTCAGGCCGACCACCACGACCAGCCGTCGACAGAAGAGAGCAAGACCTGTGTGCATGAGCAAGCTCCGTCCATGTGATGATGTCACCCCAGATCAGATCAGATCTGATTCAGTTCAACAGGCTCTGTAAGAACGTTGTAAACGCCCCAGGGCAGTTTGAGTCACCAGACAGCGACGGTCTTGCCATGTAAAAAAAACGCCCGGATCCAATCCATCACAGATCCGGGCGCTGCAGCAGGCAGAGCTGCGGAGCTTACTGGCAGGCGCCTGAAAAGTCGGCTGGCCCACTGGTCAAACGGGACAGGCTGTACGAATCGGACCCGAACTGACTGTCGTTGGCCTCATAGGACAGCGTCGCCGAGCCGCAATCATTAAACTCAAGGGCAATCGACCCCCAGTGCTCACGAACCACATCGGCAGGGTCAAAGGCGGCGCCAAACTGGGCACCACTGGTGACAAATAATTCGACAAAGGCAGTATCACCGACCACTGGACCATCCCCGATCAACCAGAGCTGCTGGCCGCTGTTATCGGACTGATAGGAGTACCAGGACACCACCGCTCTGGGGTTGCCACTGCCATCTGCGGTGATCTCGACCAGCAGGCCTTCGCCGTCGCGAGACGGATCGAACCAAGTGCCACTGAAGGAGCCATCGACCGCGCGTGAAATCAGAATTTCTGCGACCTGATAGTCGTCTGTGCTGAAGTCAGCCGCGACGTTATCAAACAGGATGCCAGCGCCACTGGTTCCACCGAGGATGATCTGCGGACTGCCGACCGGATTGGCTTCGGAACCGTTGAAGCCAGGATGATCGGTGATCACTTCGGCAGTCATGGTTCCCATGTCCAGACCAGTCTGATTGAAAAAGGCCGCTTCCATCTCATCATTCAACTCGGTACCGGCATCAATGACGGCGCTGCCCGAGACGGTAATGCGAATGGGTCCGACAAAGCTGCCATCGTCGTTGAACAAGCGATGCGCGGTTGGGTTGCCATTGGCGATGAAGGCATCGTTTGACGGAATCAGCATACTGGCATAGCTGAAGTACAACTGGCTGTCCGGGTTCAGATTGAACACGGTCGTCTCAGCCGATTGTGGATCGAACACCGGTGCACCGGCAAAGCCTTCCGGGTCGGTGATGGTGGCATCCTGCCCGCCCATGGTGCTGCTGTTGAACAGATCGCTGATCGGCCCAGTCAACCCGTCCTCGGCCAGACGTTCCAGTTCCGGAGTCGACGGGCTGCCACGGTCATAGCTGTCGAAGCTGCCGTCATGAAAACCGACCCACATCGGGGTCAGAAACACGCCATCGACCGGGGCGGTGTTCTTCACTGTGAGGCGAAGTGGCGAGCTGCCATCAGTGATGGTGATCCGAAGCAGCTGAAACCCTGGGCGCGAGAAATCAGCAACGACCGAATCGATCAGATCGCCCGACTCTGCCGTTCCGCCCAACACGTTCATCGGCGCCCCACCCGGATTGGAGAACGAACCGTTGAAGCCTGGATGAATCGCAACGACGTCATTACTGGTCACGCCGGTATCAAGGCCTGTCTGATTCAGAAAGGCGGCGTCCATTTCTGTATTGTCCTCAGTGCCCCCATCGCGGACCTGCTGACCAAAGACAGTGAAGGAGATTGGGCCTGCAAAGTTGCCACTCTCGTCAAACAAGCGATGAGCCTGCGGATTGGCATTGGCCACAAAAGCGTCGTTGGACGGAATGACCATGGTCGCGTAGGAGAAAAACGCATTGCTGGTAGCGTCTACCTCCAGCGTCAGTGACGCTCGACCGCCTGGATCAAAGACCGGCGCACCGGCAAAGCCGGCTGCTTCGGTCACCACGCCATCGACTCCCTGAGTTTGACTGAGCAGGAATTCATCACTGAGCACACTAGTGGTGCCATCTTCGGCAAGCCGTTCCAGGCCCGGTGTTGCGGCACTGCCCAGGTCATACAGGTCAAAATTACCATCATGGAAACCCACCCAGACCGGCGTGAAGAAAATTCCGCCGGCAGGGGTCAGGTTCTCGATTGTGACCTGAACGGTCTCAGCCTGCGCCTGAACGGTCAAGAATCCCAGCGCAATCGCCGACAGGCGAATGATCCGGGCAGAGTGGTTGGTGCTCAACATGCCTTCTCTCCATCGTGTATGAATATCGGTCGGAGAGTGAGGTCACTCTCCATTGTCCGAGTAACTGTGGATGGTCGGCATCACGAGTTGATCACGAATTGATCACGAATTGATCGCGGGCTCATTTTTTGCCCATGAGATTGCCTCAGGCTGCGGCCGAGGATGGCTGGTTCAGATAGAAGGTGAAGGTGGTGCCATGCTGTTCACGACTGTCCACAAAGATCGGCACCTTGTGCAGGTCGAGAATCCGTTTGACGATGGCCAGCCCAAGACCCGCTGCTCCATTTCGCACGCCCTTGGCTGGTAATGCCTGGTAATGCCGCTCGAAAATATGCGCCAGATCGGTGGTCTGGATGCCCTTGCCAGTATCGGAAATCATCAGCCGAACCTGCTCGGACTCGCTGATCATCGACAGGCTGATCTGCCCGTCGATGGGCGTGTGTCGGATGGCATTGTCGATCAGGTTCTCCAGAACGCGCTGTATCAGTCCGATGTCGGCATTCACCAGAATATTTCGTGGTGCCAGATCCAGGGTCAACTGGATGCCCTCGCGCGACGCCTTGAGCTGGAATTCATGCGACACATCCTGCAGCAGTTCGGTGATCGAGAACACTTCAAAATGCGGTTCGACCCCGTGCTGATCGAGCCTAGACAGCTCGAACAATTCACCGATCAGCTTGCCTAGACGTTGACAGTGGGAGCGACTGATTTTCAAATAGCGCACTTTGAGCGATTCAGCCATACCAGGCTTGATCAGCAGGGTATCGAGATAGCCCTGCATCGACGACAGCGGCGTGCGAAGGTCGTGTGAAATGTTGCTGACCAGATCTCGTCGCGCCTGATCGACGCTCTGAATATGCCGGACCTGATGGGAAATGCGTTGTGACATCTGCGCAAAGGCGGTGTCTAGGACATCAAGCTCATCACGACTGGAATCCACCTCAACCGAACGACTGGAGTCCGGTTGCCGAAACGCTAGCACTTGCGAGGTCAATGCTGACAGTCGACGGGTAATCCGCTGGAACAGCAGCAAGCCCACACCCAACCCCAGCAACAACAGTAAACCAATCGCCCAGGCCAACACCGTCATGACATAGTCGCTGCCAACGCGGCTCATCAAATCGTCATACAAGGTCCCACCCAGTACCACGTAGATGTATCCGGCCAACTGCCCCTGATCCATGACCGGAAAGGCCGAGAAGATTTTCTGTTGACTGTCGTGACGTGGGTCGGTGTTGACGATCGGAAGCTCGGCCTGAGCGTCAAGAAAGGCTTCGATGGGCTCAATATCCACAGCATGGTTCTGAATGCTGGCTTCATCGAAATGATGATTCATCAGTCGTCCTTCCGGACTGATCAGATACACCTCCACCGCAGGGTTGATGATCATTGCCTGCTCAGACAGCGCTTGCAGCACCTCGGTCTGTACCTCACCATTCTGAATCAGTGGATGCTGATCAACCACATACATGGCGATGGCACTATTGAGGCGCTGGGTGACTTCCAGGTAATACTGATTGCTGCTGACCCGAGCAATCATGAAAAAACACAGCCCAATGACCAAAAACAGCCCGAGCAATGCGATGGATAGTTTTGCATACAGTGTGTTCATGCGCTGGCCTTGACCCAGCTTTCTGACATTTTGTAGCCCACACCCCACACCGTCATGATGAACACTGGGTCAGAAGGGTTCGGTTCGATTTTGGCGCGAAGTCGATTGATATGTGAATTGACGGTGTGCTCATAGCCATCATGGCCATAGCCCCAGATCTGATCGAGCAGCTGCATGCGGTGATAGACCCGGCCAGGGTGGGCAGCAAAGAAGACCAGCAGATCAAACTCGCGGGCGGTCAGATCAATCACCTTGTCATTCAGACTCACCCGGTGTTCATCGACCTGGATCAACAAGTCGCCCAGGACATACTCGGCACCCAAGTCGTTGGGTGCCGCCACCTGTTGAGACGAACGCCGCAGATGCGCCTTGACCCGCGCCATCAACTCCAGAATGCTGAACGGCTTGGTCATGTAATCATCGGCACCGATTTCCAGCCCCAGCACGCGGTCCAGCTCGGTAGTCTTGGCCGTGAGCATCAAAATGGGCACATAGGCGAGGGCGGCCCGAATGCGACGACAGACCTCCAGGCCGTCCATTTTGGGCAATCGAAGATCCAGAATGATCAAATCCCACCGCTCAGCCAATGCAGCCGCCAGTCCCGATTCACCATCATGGCAACAGCGGGTCTGGATGTGCAAATCATGCAGATGAAACGCGATCAGATGAGCGATGTCCTGCTCGTCTTCGATGATGAGTATCTGGGCGTTGCTCATGGTCGTCCTCGTGGGCACACAGGCTACGTTGGCTTGACGCTTCGAATAGTGTGGATCTCAGTTATCACTGAATGATCACGGACCCGCGCTGGCCCCGTGGCATACGCTCTGATTCTCGCCACTCAGACAGACCCGATTGACACTCCGAAACTGACAGAAGTGATACGCACCAGGACCATAATCTGGCGTTTGCGTGTACCATGAAGACACTGGGTGACAGGAAGGATCAATGCACGATATAGAGGCAATCACTCGCCTGCTGGCCGACAGCAGCGCCGGTGATCTGAATGCAAGAGACCAACTGATTGAACTGCTCTATGACCAGCTGCACGCACTGGCCCATCAGCAGATTCAACGCGGTGCACGAATGCCGACGCTGTCGACCACGGTGCTGGTCAATGAGGCGTTTATGCGGCTGTTCCGTGGCGACAGCCGCCTGTTTGAGAATCGCGCCCATTTCTTTTCCTGTGCGGCTCTGGCAATGCGTCAACTGCTGATTGACTATGCCCGGCGGCGACAGGCTGGCAAGCGCAGTCCGGAAGTGCCGATGCCCACCTTCGAACCTCAAGCGGTCGATCACCGCCACGCCGACATTGATGAACTGCTGGTGCTGGATGAGGCACTGAACGATCTCGATCAGCTCGATCAGGGTCTGTCGCAACTGGTCGAACTGCGCTTCTTTGCCGGGCTGAGCGTCGAGGACATTGCCCAGTTGCGCGACTGTTCGACTCGGACCGTGGTTCGCGACTGGCGCAAGGCGCGTGCCTATCTGTCGACTCGGATTGTGACCTGATGGCTACCGATCGCGATACCTGGGAACAAGCCCAGGCTTTGTTCGATCTGCTGGTCGATCAGGATCTGTCCTCTCAGGTTGAGGCAATCAGTGCGCTTGAGGATGATCGAGTTTCGACCTTGCTGAAAAACATGCTGGCCGCGGATCGGACCCAGGCAGGCCTGATTGATCGCTCCGCCAAGCACCTGGCAGAGTCCATGATTTCTGAACATAGCGACGCCTGGAAGGCGCCCGAACAGTGGATCGGGCAGTTGCTGGGAGCGTGGACCCTCCTTTCAGAGCTCGGCCGCGGCGGAACATCGCTGGTCATGCTGGCCGAGCGCTCCGATGGACACTTCGAAAAACGTGTCGCCATCAAGCTGATTCAGACCACTCGTCACTCAGCCGTCAGCCGTGAACAGCTGTCTGCCGAAGCCAGCATCCTGGGTCGTCTACAGCACCCTGATATTGCCCACGTCCTGGATGCCGGTGTTGGCGAAGACGGCATCACCTGGATGGCCATGGAGTATTGCGACGGTGTGCCGCTGACCCAGTTCTGCGACCAGCAGCAACTCAGTTGTCGCCAACGTCTGGCGCTGCTGCAACGCATCGTGCTGACGGTTCAGTATGCCCACAGCCAACTGATCGTGCATCGAGACCTCAAGCCGTCCAATATCCTGATTCAACCCAATGGCCACCCTAAACTGCTCGACTTCGGCATCGCCGGCATTCTTCAAACCGCCGATGAGTCCTTGCCTGCGTCTCGAATGATGACGCCCGACTATGCAGCACCTGAACAATTACTTGGCCAGTCCAGCGGCGTTGCCTGTGACCTATATGCGCTCGGCGTGATTACCTACGAACTGCTCACCAGCCTGCGTCCCATCTCTGTCAATGGTGACCCAGGCGCTGAGGCGTTCAAGCAGTTGCTGGAAGACAAACGCGCCCATCGATTCGAGTCGATGGACGCCACCATTCGGAATCTTCAGCAGATCGACCCTCAGCGTGCACAGCGGATTGCCGATGCCAGACAGTGCCGTTCAGCAAGCAGGCTCGCTGATCAATTGAGCGGCGACCCACAGTTCATCGTGGCGCGAGCCATGCATCGGGAGCCATCCGAGCGGTATCGCAATGCTCAGGCCTTGGCCAATGACATCGAGCGAAACCTGAAGCAAGAGCCCATCACAGCCCGAACACCCAGCCGATCCTATCGTCTGCGCCTGTTCCTGCGCCGTCACCGGATGAGGGTAACGATTGCCATGGGCTTTGTAGCTCTGCTGATGGGCGGACTGATCGCAGCGTTGTGGCAAGCACAAATCGCTCGTGAACATGCGTCCCGCGCTGAGGCGGTCACCGAATTTCTCACCGATTTGTTCAAAGCGGCCGATCCCTGGCAGAACCAGCAGACGCCGGTAACGGCCGGACAACTGGTGGCTGAAGCCATCGCATCGATCGATGAAGAACTGCTCGACGAGCCGCGAACCCGCGCCGACATCCTGCTCACCCTGGCCATCATCGAGGAGCGACTGGGCAGCTTCAAATCGTCCGAGTCCTTATGCCGCAAGGCCATAGAAACGCTAAGCAAGTTGAAGGTACTCGATGAGCAGCTTGCCCAGACTCAGCTGTGCCTGTTCTATGCCCTGATCGGTCAGGACCGTTATCAGGATGCTGCCGAGGCCTCCGCTGCCGCGATGTCGCTGACTCCAGTCGAGGATTCGGTCGATGAGCTGACACTCAGAGCCCGCTACGCACACGCTGCCTCGCTGAACTACGTGTTCGAGCTTGCGCAATCGGCTGCGCTGATCAATGAGACACTCAGCTATGCTAGCCAGATCGAAACGCTGCCGGTCGGCTCGGAAATCCTGGGGCTGAATCTGGACTTGCTCAGTCGGGTACAGAATTCCCAGGGGAATCAACAGCAGGCGCTGGACACCAATCTTCTCGCTGAACCACTGCTGATCAAGGCCTTTGGCTCCGTGCACAGCGCTGTTGCGGACACCTGGTCAGCGCGAGCCAGCATTCACTACGACATGGGAAACATCGAGCAGGCGCTGGCGCTGGACAGCAAGGCCTTGGCGGTGTTCCGCAGCATATACGGCGAGATCCACGAACGCACGCTGTTGTCGAAAAACAATCGCTCCACAGCGCTGCTCAAACTGGGCCGCTACCCTGAGGCGCTCACCACACTCGAGGAGATTCTGCCGGATCAGATTGCCCTCTACGGAACCGAGAACAACACGGTGTCGGCCACTTTGTCGAATATCGGCTCGGCCCTGTTCGGGCTCGATCGTCTGAAAGAATCGACCGATGCCTACGATCGTTCCCTCGCCGCGGGAACCGCCGATCCGGAAGCCAGCCAGATTTCGATCGAGCTGACCCGTGGCAGACTGGCTCAGGTGCTGACGGCCAGCGGCGCACTGGTACGTGCTGAAACAGAGTTTCAACAAGCGCTGGGGACGCTGCGAACCGAACTGGGGGCAGAACATCCACTGGTGATCAGGACTGAAGCTTATCAGGCGCATTTCAGATGGGTGGCCGGTGATGCATCCGGCCTGTCACAGGCGCGCGAGGTGCACCGGCAACTGACTGAAATCTACGGGGTCGATTCCCGGTACAGTGCCCACGCCGCGATGGTGCTGGGGTTGTTCGAAGCACAGACCGAGGAGATCGACACCGCCCGCGCACGACTACACGAGGCGAAGTCGATTCTCTCAAGGCCGTCCGACCGAGTGCGCTACCGACGTGACCTGGCCCTCATCGATCAGCAGCTCGAACGGCTCAACGACATGGATGGGATTTAGGGTAATTCGAAGCCATCGCTGAAGATCGCCTGCGGGTCGCCGAACGACAGCGGGATCGAAAATTCGGAGGTACTGCCCGTTCCATTGACGTCTGTTGCGGTCGCGACCAGAAACCCGCCGGTCGTACCCATGGGCAGCATCAGCGTGACCGGATTGTCCAGGCCGGCTCCACTGGTCAGATCTAAGCCCACAGACGTTCGACCCTCGCCGCTGACTTGGGAATCAGCCAGATAAAAGTCGGCCACGATGGGGTAGGTCGAATTGCCGGCCATCGAATTCATCTGCCAGTTGATTACTAGCTCCGGTGGACTGACCGACCCATCCAGCACAGCGCTCACCAGCAATGGATAATTCTGCAGATTGTTAGGCCCTGAATCAGCATCATCCGGATCGTTGAGCGTGGCGCCATCGGCGTTCAGATCAATCCCGACATCACCGTTGTCAAACATCTGGTTTTCATAGATCGCATTGCCCGACCCGGCCAGGCTCACCAGGCCCACGCCCGCAAATTCATTGAAGGCGATTTCGTTCTGGAAAATTTCGTTGTTCTCGGTCAACAAGGTTGCCGTACCCAACTGGATGCCTTCTCCGTCGTTGCCGATGGCCTGGCCGTCCGATGACACGCCAATATAATTATTGGCGATGATGCTGTCGGTACTTTCAAGACGAATGCCGTCATTGCCAGAAAAGCCGATCGAATTGGCTTCCAGAGTGCCGATCACACTGCCCGAACCGCGCACCCGTATTCCGGCTGCAGAGCTACCAAAATCAATTCGGCTGCCGGGAAAGAAGTCGAAGCCGATCTGATTGCCCTGAACCGATGACTGCGAGCCCACCAGATCTATTCCATCGCCGCCGCTGTTGAAAATGCGATTATTCAAGACACGGTTCATGCTGCCACTGGCAATCCTGATGCCGTCATCGCTGTTGCCGCTGATCAAGGCTGTCACACCTGCCACGCCAATCTCGTTGCCTGCAACCTCATTGTCATCGCCATCGATGAGAATCCCTAAAGTGTTGCCGCTCACCTCATTGGCCGCGTTGACCGCCGTGCCGCCTATTTGATTGTTGCTCCCGGAAACGTCGACACCCGGACCATCATTTGGAAGAGTGAATCCGTTCCGGGACAAGCCGATCCGATTGGCGCTGATCTCGTTGCCATCGCCAAAGATCTGAATACCTGCGCCCAGATTTCCGGAGATCAGGTTTCCAAAGTCCAGCGCGTCGGTGAACACGCCGATTCGATTGTCATTGGCGGCCACGCCCAGAATACCGATGCCGTTGCCGCGCGCAGAGATCCCGTTGGGTGTGGTGCCGATACGGTTGCCTCCGATCAGATTGTTCGACGCTGAGCTGATATTGATCCCGGACAGGGTATTGCCCGAGATCACATTGCCGAAGCCACCGATCGCGCGTCCGACGATGTTATTGTCCGTGCCCAGAAAAATGCCCGTCGCATTCCCTGCCGCCACGCCATCTGATCGCAAGCCAATGTAGCAAGCGTCTATGAAGATGTTGCTTGCCGAAGGGTTGACCCGGATTCCGGTTGCGAACTGGATCACCCCAAGTCCCCGCACACTGCCGAAAGAGGCTGCCCCGGCACTGAAGCGCAGGCCGGAGCTGCTGCCGCCCGAGCCTCCCAGGTTTGCGCCAGACAAAACCACCGAAGGCGGCGCATCCTGCAGGTTGATGCTGCTGCCAGGGTACCCCGGAGCCGTGGTCGCATCGATATTCAGCTGTCCGGTAATTTGCGGCAGCGCGCCCACGTCCGAAGACACATCGATGGTCCCATCGACGGCAAACTCGATAGTGTCCACTCCCGGGAGAGCGTTGCTTTCGTCGATGGCAGCACGAAGCGTGCAAGCACCAATGCTGTCAAGACAGACCCCATCGCCCGGTAAGATGTCATTTGCGCCTATGCCATCAAAAACATCATTGACCACCAGCGTGGCCGCTCCGAGCGGCACACCCGGGCTGTACATCAGTGCGGTCAGTATGCAAAGTGTTCTGTTCTTCATGGTTGATCTCCAGTCAGTGCACTGCGGCGATCAACGATAGTCGATTCGACCGCTCTTGACTGTCTATACGCAGTGACGAGGATTTGAGGACATGCCATTTCGGTTCTGTCATGCCGGGTTGCTTGCACCTGCACTGATCTGGCACGATCAATGGCCGTGACTCAACAGGGTGACGGCTGATGACCACACACGCACCACTGGCTTGTGATCTGCACGACACTCTCGAAGTCGCCTGTGTCTATCACTACGTGGTCACGCTGTTATGTCGCGACGGGACAGCGGTGAGCGGTCGGGCGATGACGACTGAAACGACCGCCGACAAGGTTAAGCTTCTGATAGTCGAATCCAGCATCGGCACAAAGCAGATACCATCAGTGATCTACTGCTGATGACCGTGCTGACAGCAAAGGCTCACTTCGAGCGGATCGATTTCGATTCCTCGAGCGAGGCATATGCCCGCCACCCTGACGTTGGATGCACCGATCGCCCGGCCAATGCCCGATCCCATCAGAACTTGCCCGATCTGATCATCTGAAGGTATTTTCTCGAAAAGAGTGATCGAAAATACCTGTAACCAAGTGTAGAGGGAGGCATCTAGCCCGCATTATTCATGAAGGCGGCTAGAGATGCTACAAGCTCCTGATTAGTCTGGATAATGGTGAAATACGGTAACACTACAGTGTTGCTCCGTTGGACGCCTATCGCGGTACTATCGGCCCGTGGCGGCGCCTGCCCTTCGCCATCACTCGCGATTCTTCATGAATAGTGCGGGCAAGGGAGCCTCTTCTTGATAATGGCAACCAGCACGTACATTGATATTGCTGTCCATATTTGGGCCTTCACCGCGTTCTCGGAGGTTCCGTAAAACTGCTTTATGCGCAAATGCTGCTTGATCCATTTGAAAAACAACTCCACCTGCCAACGTGCTTTGTATAGCGCGCAAATGGTGGCGGGCGGAGGACCAAACAAATGGGTCAGGAAGATCAGTGTTTTCCCTGTCTCTGGGTTTTTGAAGCGAACACGGCGTAGATGGTCCGGGTACTTCTGTTGATTGTAGAGGCCCGACAGCGCCATCGTTTGGTCGCAGATAATTCCTTGCTCCCGATCGCTCGGTGCCGAGTAGACGCGCCGGAAATCGGTATTCGATTTGGCGCGAGTAACGAAGAATGCACTAGGGAGCCCCTGAACAAGTCTTAAGCGAGTTGGATTGAGAAGGCAAATACGTCCGATCAAGGCGCATGAACCGAGTCATAGTGGTGCTATGGCTCGGTTCATGCAACGCAGAGGGGGCGTGTTTGACGCTCA
>QIKT01000023.1 GCA_003233095.1 Oceanospirillales bacterium
GGTTCACCCTTGCGGATGTAACCATAGCCGGTTTCCGGCTGATCAGGTTCGATGCCAAAGGTGACCAGATGGCCATCTTCGGCCAGCGCGGCGGCTGCATCCACGGCCTGACCAAAGGCGCCGTCCTGTTCGATCAGATGGTCGGCGGGCAGCACCATCATCACCGCCATCTCACCCCAGCGCTTGCGGACCAGATGGGCAGCCATGGCAATGGCAGGCGCCGTGTTGCGACCGACTGGCTCGAGCAGATAGTGGAGTTGGGAAGAGTCGACCCGATCCTGACCCAGATAGGCATCGCGGGTGATGAAAAAATAATCCCGGCCGGTCACTGTGAGAATATCGCCGCCTGGATTCAGTCGACTGGCTCGGGCCAGCGTTTTTTCCATCAGGCTCTGTCCATCAGCCAGCCGCATGAAGGGTTTCGGATACGATTTGCGAGAGACAGGCCAGAGTCGGGTGCCGGCACCGCCGGAGAGAATCACGGGTATGAGGTTCATGGAGAAGTCTGTTGTGTCCTGTGGAGTGTCAGTATGTCAGCGGGTCGACCAGGGTCGATCGCTGCGACAGGCACTGGCTCAGCTGATCGCGCCAGTGCGGGACGATCATATCAAATTCCAGTTCGAATCGGTCATTCACCAAAGCCGATTGGGCAGGGCGGGCTGCGGCAGTGGGGTACTCGGCAGTGCTGATGGAGTGGACGATCGGCGTCTGCTTCAGCAGATTGCTGGATGCGGCGATCTCGAAGATGGTCTGGGCAAAACGATGCCAGCTGATGGGCTCGCCGCGCGCACTCAGATGGTAGATGCGTGCTGCAGAGTCAGGCTCGGTCTGAAGCCACTTTCGACTGGCCGCCAGGCTCAGTGTGGCCAGACTGCCAGCCCAGGTCGGTAGTCCAAACTGATCATCCACCACGCTGATTTCAGGGCGCTCTGCGGCCAGTCGCAGCATGGTGTTGAGAAAGTTCTGCCCGACATTGGCGTACACCCAGGCCGTGCGGAAGATCAGTGCGCGACATCCAGAGGTTTCGATTCGCTGCTCAGCGGCCAGCTTGCTGTGACCATAGACGCTGCCGGGAGCGGGGAGATCGGTTTCAAGATAGGCGCGGCTGGATTTACCGTCAAAGACATAATCAGTCGAATAATGAATCAGTCTGGCATTCTGCTCGGCGCACCACTGTGCCAGGCAAGCCACTGCATCGGCATTGATGGCATGCGCCATAGCCGGCTCCGACTCCGCCCGGTCCACGGCGGTATAGGCGGCGGCATTGATGATCAGTTCTGGCTGGATCCGGTTGAGCAGGGCGGTGATTGAACCGGTCTGTTGCAGATCCAGTGCCAGGCAGTCTGGATGGGACGGTGAGCCGGTCAGTGTGGTGCAGGTCAGGTCATCACTGTCACTAACAGCGAGCTGAATCAGGCGGCCCAGCTGCCCATCGGCACCGGTCAAGAGGATTCTCATACGTGGCAGTGCGGCAAATCGGCGGACGAGAATTGCTGCAATGTCTTCGCAGCCTGATCTTTGCCCGAAATGGATGGCGATTCGATGGGCCACTGGATTCCGATCTCCGGGTCGTCGAAGCGAATCGACGCATCGCCGGACGGATCATACAATCGGGTGCACAAGTAGCAGAACAGCGCATGTTCGCTGGTCACACAGAAGCCGTGAGCAAACCCGGGTGGAATATACAGCTGATGATGATTGTCGGCAGTCAGGACACGCGCAGTCGACTGCCCGAACTGGGCTGAATCGGGGCGAATATCCACCGCCACATCAAAGACCTCGCCCTCAAGGACGTAGACCAGTTTGCCCTGAGGGTCAGGCATCTGAAAATGCAGCCCGCGCAGGACGCCCTGACTGGAGCGTGAGATATTGCTCTGCATGAACGACAGGTCCAGACCGTGATCAGCATAGCGCTGCTGGTGCCAGGCCTCGGTGAAGTAGCCTCGTGCATCGCCGTGAACCACCGGCTTGATCAGCTTGACCGAATCCAGCTCGGTCGGCTCGACGATCATGCGGGCTCGACGCTGTCCGGCAGCGCCATCAGGTATTGACCATAGCCATTTTTGGCCAGTGGTTCGGCCAGTGCCAGTAATTCATCGGTGCTGATCCAACCCTTGCGGTAGGCAATTTCTTCGGGGCAGGCAATTCTGAGTCCCTGACGCTGTTCCATGGTTTCAATGTAGGTTGAGGCCTGCAACATGGACTCGTGAGTGCCGGTGTCCAGCCAGGCATAGCCTCGGCCCATGGTCTGAAGGTCAAGACGGCCCTGAGTGAGGTAGCGCTTGTTCAAGTCGGTAATTTCCAATTCGCCACGTGCCGAGGGTTTCAGTGACGCGGCCAGGTCACAGACATCCTTGTCATAAAAATACAGGCCGGTCACCGCATAGTTGGATTTGGGTGTCTTCGGCTTTTCTTCCAGGCTGACGACGCGGCCATCAGAATCAAATTCGGCGACGCCGTATCGTTCCGGATTCTGGACCCAGTAGCCAAATACGGTAGCCCCGTCTGTTTTCTGGTCTGCCGCGCTGAGCAGCTGATCAAGGCCAGCACCGTGAAAGATGTTGTCGCCCAGAATCAGGCAGCTGGGATCATTGTCGATGAAAAAACGTCCGATGGTGAAGGCCTGAGCCAGCCCATCCGGACTCGGCTGCACAGCATAATTGAGGTTTAGCCCCCATTGCGAACCGTCGCCAAGCAAACGCTGGAACTGTGACTGATCCTCGGGCGTGGTGATCATCAGGATATCTTGCATTCCGGCCTGCATCAGCGTCGACAGCGGATAGTAAATCATCGGTTTGTCGTAAATAGGCAGCAGCTGTTTGCTGACAGCCCGAGTGATCGGAAAAAGGCGTGAGCCAGATCCACCGGCCAGTATGAGACCCTTGCGTATCATGATGAATTCCGTGTGGCGCGTTTGATGCGCATTCAGGCAGCGCCGAGGCGCTCGCTGCGGTAGGAGCCGTCGAGGATGCGGCCGGTCCAGTCCTGATTGCCCAGATACCACTGCACCGTCTGAGCCATGCCGCTTTCAAAGTCGTATTCGGGTGTCCAGCCGAGCTCACGTTGCAGCTTGGCCGAATCAATCGCGTAACGTCGATCATGCCCGGGACGATCAGTCACAAAGCTGATCAGATCCTCATATTGGCCATGGTCACGCGGTGACAGTTCGTCGAGATACGTGCAGAGGATACGGACCACGTTGATGTTGGTCATTTCTGCATCGCCACCGACGTTGTAGACCTCGCCAGGCCGACCCTCGTCCAGCACTGCGCGGATGGCTCGGCAATGATCGCTGACGTGCAGCCAGTCGCGCACGTTCAGACCGTCACCGTAGACCGGCAGTGGTTCTTCTGCCAATGCCTTGCTGATCATCAATGGGATGAGTTTTTCTGGAAACTGCCAGGGTCCATAGTTGTTCGAGCAGTTGGTTGTCAGCACCGGCAGGCCAAACGTATGGTGCCAGGCGCGGACCAGATGGTCAGAAGATGCCTTGGATGCCGAATAGGGCGAGTTGGGTGCGTAGGCGGTAGTCTCGGTAAAATAGCCGTTGTCTCCCAAGGAACCATAGACCTCGTCGGTCGAGATATGAAGGAAACGAAACTGATCCTGTCTGGACGATTTCAGCGTGCGGTAGTGATCCAGTGCAGCCTGCAGCAACGTCATGGTACCGACTACATTGGTCTGAATGAAATCGGCCGGTCCATCAATGGAGCGGTCGACATGCGATTCGGCGGCAAAATGGATGACCGCGTCGATCGACTCGTCGGCAAACAGCTCAGCAAGTAACAGCGAATCGTTGATGCTGCCACGCACGAACTGATAGTCGGGATGATCCTCCAGAACGGCTAGCGCCTCCAGATTTCCGGCATAGGTCAGCGCATCAAGATTGATGATGCGAGCGGCCTCATCATCGATCGCCTGACGGATGAAGTTGCCGCCAATAAAGCCAGCACCTCCGGTGACCAGCCAGACCGGTTGTCTGCTCGACATGCTCAGAAGGGGATGTCGTCGTCGAAGTCGTCAGCCGGTGGTGGGCCGCCAGCATTGCCCTGAGAGCCTCCGCCGTATGATCCGCCACCTTGCTGCTGTGATCCGCCACCCTGCTGTTGCCGAGGGTTGCGATCCTGGGTCTGGTCGAACGAGGCTGTGCTGCCACCGCCGCCACCCATGCCACGTGAATCAAGCATTTGCAGGTCTTCGGCCACAATTTCCGTGGTCCATTTATCCTGCCCTGACTTGTCTTGCCACTTGCGGGTTTGAAGACGGCCTTCGATATACACCTTGGAGCCCTTTTTCAGGTACTCGCCAGCAATTTCAGCCGTCCGGCCAAACGTTACGATCCGGTGCCATTCGGTATCTTCTTTGGTTTCGCCGCTCTGTTTGTCACGCCAGCTGCGTGAGGTGGCCAGTGACAAATTGCTGACGGCCGAACCACTTGCGGTGAATCGTGTTTCCGGGTCAGCACCGAGATTGCCGACCAAAATGACTTTGTTGACGCCCCTTGCCATGTGTTTTCTCCTTAACAATCATTCCATTGAATGCGGGTTGGTTGCGGACCGATCAGGTGATCTGATCAGGATCAAGGCCAATCCGTTGTGGCGACCAGCATGATCGTCTGCAAGGCGGCCCAATTCTGGACTTGCAAGCAGCGCTTGGCAGTATCCATGATCACGTTCGATCGGGTTCGGCAGTCTAGCGCCGCGACATGGGACAGTCAATCCAGATCAGCTCTTGGCAGGTGGTAAATGAGGCCGTTTCAAGGCGAACGGTCAATACGGGCTTCAGATGGTTTTCCGAGGCTTGGCAGGCAGGGTATACTAGGGGCAGATTTCCAGTAGCGGACAGCCGTCTTGCACCCAAATCAGCGTCTGAAGGACTCCGACTCAGTGACCGACTACTCGGCCGTAGTGGCCCTGGTCGCAGAGGACATGGAGCAAGTTGACCTCTATATCCGCCGATCACTCAACTCAGAAGTGCTGCTGATCAATCAGGTGGCCGAATACATTATCCACAGTGGCGGCAAGCGGATGCGACCGGTATTGCACCTGATGAGCGCCGGAGCCTGTGGTGTCAGCGGTGATGCTCATATCCAGTTGGCAGCCACTCTGGAGTTCATTCACACCGCAACACTGCTGCATGACGACGTGGTCGATGAATCGGCTCAGCGACGCGGTCAGGATACGGCCAATGCGGTTTGGGGTAATGCTGCCAGTGTATTGGTAGGCGATTTCCTCTACTCGAGATCGTTCCAGATGATGGTCGATGTCGGCTCGATGCGGGTCATGGAAATCCTCTCGGAGACGACCAATACCATTGCCGAAGGAGAGGTCATGCAGTTGATGAACCTTGGCAATCCTGATGCGGATGAGCACAGCTACATGGAAATCATTCGCTGCAAGACCGCCAAACTGTTTGAAGCGGCCACTCGTCTCGGCCCTGTACTGGCTGGCATGGACGAGGAAATCGAGCGGGCACTGGCCAGCTACGGTTGTCACCTGGGTCTGGCGTTTCAGTTGACCGATGATCTGCTGGACTATACCGGTGACTCGTCACTGCTCGGCAAGGACATCGGAGATGACCTTGCCGAGGGCAAGCCCACTTTGCCGCTGATCTACACGCTCAAGCAGGGTTCACCGGATCAGCGACGGATGGTCGAATCAGTCATTGTCAACGGAGATCGCGACCATTTGGCCAGCGTGGTCAGTGCCATTCAGAAATCGGGCGCGCTGGAATATACCAGCGGCCTGGCACGAGATGCGGCTGAAACGGCAGTCAGCAAATTGGCCGTCTTGCCTGAATCGCCTTATCGGGATTCACTGGCAGCACTGGCGCACTTTGCCGTCAATCGTCTCAGCTGATCACCGCACACCTTCAATCAACAATGAGTTCGGGATGCGGCAAGTGGCTCCCTGGCAGAAGCGTCAGGACGTCAGATCACCCACGCACTGCTGGCATGGGTGATTAACAGCAGAGGTGGTTCAGCTATTGGCGTCGAGAGTTTTGTTCCACTCGGCCACCCGATCGCTGACCTGGTCGAGCAGAGCAGCCGTATCGCCGATGATCTCGATCTTCTGAATCTCATCGCCCTGGCCAATCTGATTGACCACCGCCATGTCCTCTTCACCCTGGACGTTGCCAAACACGGTGTGTTTGCCATCCAGCCAGGAGGTTTCGGTGTGAGTGATGAAGAACTGGCTGCCATTGGTGCCAGGGCCTGAGTTGGCCATGGACAGAACGCCGGGTGTGTCATGGCGAAGCTCGCGGCTGCACTCGTCTTCGAAACGATAGCCGGGGCCGCCTGTGCCAGATCCCTGCGGGCAACCACCCTGAACCATGAAATTCGGGATAACGCGGTGAAAGTTCAGGTCGTTGTAGAAACCACGCTGAGTCAGGTTGACAAAGTTGGCGACGGTGACCGGCGCCTTGTCAGCGTGCAAGTTAATTTTGATCGTGCCCTTGTTTGTGCACACGTTCGCTACCAGATTAGACATCTTTATTCCTTTTAACTTTTAAATTTGACAGGTCAGGACATTCTTGTGGCAGAGCATATCAGAAATATCGCCATTATTGCGCACGTGGATCATGGCAAGACGACCCTGGTCGACCAGCTGCTCAGGCAGTCCGGAACGCTCGATGAGCGTGCCGAAACCTCCGAACGAATCATGGACTCGAACGATCTGGAGAAAGAGCGCGGGATCACCATCTTGTCGAAAAATACCGCCATTAACTGGCAGGATTATCACATCAACATCGTGGATACGCCTGGACACGCCGATTTCGGCGGTGAAGTCGAGCGGGTCCTGTCGATGGTCGATTCGGTCCTGTTGCTGGTCGATGCGGTCGATGGCCCCATGCCTCAGACGCGTTTTGTGACTCAGAAGGCTTTTGAAATGGGCTTCAAGCCGATTGTCGTGATCAACAAGGTTGATCGTGACGGGGCACGACCCGAATGGGTGCTGGATCAGACCTTTGATCTGTTTGATCGTCTTGGTGCGACCGATGAGCAACTGGATTTTCCAGTCGTTTACGCGTCGGCCCTGCATGGTTACGCCTCGACCGAAGACACGGCTCGAGAGGGTGACATGACGCCGCTGTTCGAGACCATCATCTCGGCCGTCGAGCCGCCACAGGTAGACTCCGATGGGCCGTTTCAGATGCGCGTCAGCTCACTGGATTACAACAGCTATGTGGGCCTGATCGGCATTGGCCGCATCGAGCGCGGTTCAGTCCAGACCAATCAGCCGATCACGGTCATCGATAAGGATGGTGAGACCCGCAATGCGCGAATCCTCCAGGTGCTGGGCTTTCTGGGCCTGCATCGGGTCGAGCAGGAGTTGGCAAGCGCTGGGGATATTATCGCCATTTCCGGGATTGAAGGCGTCGGTATTTCCGATACGCTCTGTGATCGTGGACACGTCGAGGCACTGCCTGCACTGACCGTCGACAAGCCCACCATCAGCATGAATTTCTGTGTCAATACCTCGCCCTTTTCCGGCAAGGATGGCAAGTATCTGACATCGCGCCAGATTCGCGATCGACTGATGCGCGAGACCACCTATAACGTCGCTCTGAGCGTCGAGGACACCGCTGACCCTGAAAAATTCAAGGTCTCAGGCCGCGGTGAGTTGCACCTGTCGATCCTGATCGAAACACTGCGCCGTGAAGGTTTTGAACTGGCTGTCTCGCGTCCCGAAGTCATCCTCCGTGAAGAGAACGGTCAGAAAACCGAACCGTTCGAAATGCTGGTCTGTGACGTTGAGGATCAACATCAGGGCAGGATCATGGAGCGATTGGGTGAACGCAAGGGCGAATTGCGCGACATCAAGCCGTTGGGTGATGGTCGTGTGCGCCTCGATTACCGCATTCCGGCCAGGGGCCTGATTGGTTTCCAAACCGAATACAAGACGCTGACCGCAGGCACTGGCCTGATGTATCACGTCTTTGATGGCTACGGACCCTGGCAGGGCGATGCCATTGCAAAACGCAATCGTGGCGTACTGATTTCCAACGGCATGGGCAAGGCGCTGGCGTTCGCGCTGTGGAATTTGCAGGAGCGGGGTCGCATGCTGATCGACCCCAACGTGGATGTCTACGAAGGCCAGATCATTGGTATCAACTCACGTAACGAAGACATGACCGTCAACCCGTTGAAGGGCAAGCAGCTCACCAACATGCGGGCCTCTGGCAAGGATGACAGTATCCTGCTGACATCGCCCATTAGAATGTCACTGGAACAATCGCTGGAGTTCATCGCCGACGATGAGCTGGTAGAAGTCACTCCGAAAGCCATCCGTGTTCGCAAAAAGTTTCTGACCGAGACCGATCGCAAGCGCGAGTCTCGCAAAGCCAGCTGATCCTGATAGTGCAGTCAACTCAGTCGGCAACGGCTGAGTTGACTTGCAGACGTTCGATCATCCAGCGTCGCAGCCGCTGACGCCATGAACCATGGCGCCGCAAGCTCTGCTGCAAACACGGCAATCCTTGTTCACCGGCCACAATCCCTGCGGCCAACAACCGCTCCATCTCATCAAAGCGCGACCAGTGCAGACTCATGACATCCGGTTCAAAGATGAAATCGGCTGCTTGAGCCTGCAACTGTGCCAGCGCCATCTTGCTCAGTTGCTCCGAGCGCATCATCAATCGATAGATGCTGGTTGCCTCCAGTGGCGGCAGCCGCTTGAGTGAAATTTCCGAGGCGATGACAAAATCAGTCCGTGATTTCAGGACGCTGACGGGCATGGGCTCGATCACCCCACCGTCAGACAGTACGCCACCATCAGCGGTTATTTCGGCCTCCAGAACGCCAGGGATGCTGGCGCTGTTGGCAAGCGCCGTAATCAGGTCACCTTGCTCATAGGTGATGAGTTTACCGCTGGACAGGTCGGTGGCACAGACTGTCAGTGGCAGGCTCAGGGCATCAAAGTGGTCCACCGGCAACAAAAACCGAAGCGCCTCACTAAAACGGGAGCGATCGACCACATACTGTTTGATCAGCGACATATTGGCGGCAACATGCTTTTTCAGTCGGCGCGTGAAGGCGTTGTTATTCTCTGAGTCCATGTGCTGGCGTGCCAGACGCTCGATGCCCAGGTTTTTGTATTCGCGACTGTCCAGATAGGCCCTGAAGTGATCAATCATCCAGGCTGGGTCAGGGCGTGCGGCGTACATTGCTGCCATGATGGCACCGGCACTGGTGCCACTGAGGCAGTCGATGCGGACCTGTTGATGCAGTATGCTGAGCAAGCCGATGTGAGCAATGCCTCTGGCTCCGCCGCCTCCAAGCGCCAGACCGACGCGGGTGTTACGGGGTACGAGCGGGGTTGAATTCAATCGAGAACTCCTGATTAGAGGGGGCGCGTGGGAGAGAGCAAATGCCATCTTCTGACCGAATCAGGGATGACCATGAGACCGATTACACGCTATACTGAAGCTGCGGGGAATTCAAACACGGGCGATTGCTGGAAGCGAACCCGGGTGCAAACGCCACTGATGCGGACACCGTGTCCTCAAGGACTTTGAATGACCAGAAACACAGACTACACACAAAATCCATCTTATTCTCCTGTCAGCATTGGCTGGCTGCTGCTATGCCTGCTGCCCCTTGAGGGAGCCATTGCGGCATCGACAGTGGAGCAGACCGCTCAATCCTATTCTCCGGATTCTCCGGTGCTCAATGAGTTCCCCGCGACGGTTAGCAACCCGATCGATGTCATGTCCGTCGTTCTGGAACTGCCTGAGAATCCGCTTGGCTTGCTGAACCAGCAGTATCTGGATCGCAACGAGGCCACCGTCCTGTATCGACAGCTGACCGGTCAAGCCCAATATACCGAAGCACTTGATGCTGCCGAGTTGGCGGTCGACTTGACTGAACAGGCGTTCGGAGCAGCGGACGCCTCCATGGAACCGGTGCTGACAGATCTGGGCTTTGCCCTGTTACTGGTTGACCAACCGGCTCAGGCGAGACAAGTATTCGAACGCAGCGTCGCGCTGGCCGAGCAACATCAGGGAATTTTCAGCAAGGGCCTGATGCCGGCACTCAACGGCATGGGCCTGGCCTTGCAGCAAATGGGTGAACACGAGGAGGCGATCGATAAATTTCACCGCTCTCAGCATGTCTCTCACCGTAATTTCGGGGTCATCAACCTCGAGCAGGTGCCTATCATTGCCGCCAGTGTGGACAGTTACCTGGCTGAAAATCGTGGCAAGGAAGCTGAAAATCTGCAACTGTCGATTCTGAAAATCTATCAGCGCAAGTACGGCAAGGGCGAGGTGGGGTCGATTCCCGGCATACATATTACTGCCCGCTGGTTTCATGATATTCAGGATTATCGTCAAGCCCGAACCCTGTATCGGCAAGCCATACGGATCAAGTCCAGCCAGTATGAGGACGAGTCGATCGACATGCTGCCGGAGATGAAAGGCATTACGGTGTCCTATCTTGAGGAGAACGGTCCGGACGCGATCAAGGGGCTACGCATGCAGCGTCGCATTGTCGCAATCATGGAAAACAACCTCGATCAGATCACCGTCAGTGACCGGATACTGGCGCATGTTGAAATGGGCGACTGGTATGTGATGTACAACGAGTCCGAGGATTCTCGTATGAGCTACAAGCGTGCCTGGGAACTGGCAGAAGCTGATGCGGAGAACTTGCCCTACTGGACCCACTACTTCAACCAGACTGCGCAAATTTATCCCGGCCCTTCGCTGTCAATCGACCTACTGGGCTATGGTCATGTCGGCAAGGAGGTCTACTATGATTTCCGTTTCACGGTCAGCCGTGATGGTCGGCCTACCGACATCGCCATCATCGGAACCAACCTTCACGGCAAGAATCGGGTTGCGGCAACAACGGCCTTCAAGATGGCTCGTTTCAGACCCAGACTGATCGAAGGAGAGGTGACCGCATCACCGAATACCTACGTCAGGCGCATCTTTCCAACCGATCCTCCCAATGACTATGGGGTGACCCTTGGAAACTGATGATGGCGCTGTTCGTTCGGCCTCAACCGGACAGGGAATTGGATAATTGTTTGGCCAGACTCTTGCACGAGGCTGATTTGGTGCGAGCGATCAGTGGAATGGGTACTCCGATAGCAGGCACCACCGAGGTGCCGGTCGCTTCGGAACTGATGACCCCTAACGAGCGGCGCTGGCGAATATCCCAAATGGTGGCTTCGTAATCGGAGTTGTTGTCCCAGCTCAGTATGCCCACGCAACCACCGCCGGCAGGGCTCAGTGTACAGCTCATCGCGCCCTGCTTGTTGAGTATTTCCGACTCGCCATGAATCCAAATCAGGTACTTGATATTCAGCTCTTCGACGCGTTGTGCAATGGCTTCGCGGGCCATCAGCTGGTTGAGACCATCGGCACGTGTTGGCGCCAATCGTGATTCGAACCAGGGGAACATGGCGTTCTTGAATTCCGGCTCGGAGATGATATTCAATGCAGAATTATTGTCCATCATTTCATCGAACAGACAGTCGGAGAAACTTTTCTCGGCTTCGACCACCGCATCCTGTCGGTTAGTGAGGATGACAATGCTGTCCAGACCGTTCAGAGAAGGCTGCTCGGTCATGAACTCTTCGACCCGCGAGGTGACACAGGCACTGAGGCTCAGTGAGACTGCGATTGCCAGCAGAGTTCGCAAGGGACGTGGATTCAAGCGATCAGATCTCACCGTTGAGGTCCTCTGGACTGCGCCATTGCTCTTTGATGACCACATCGTGGAACTGGCTGCTCATTGCTGCCGCTGCGTCACGCATGGCGCTGGTGGTGGCATCGCCGAGCGCGCGCTTGCCGCTGCCAAATGATTTTCTGTCCTTGCCGTAGGCCACAAATGGCCAGTAGCCAACCAATTTGCCGCTGCCTGAGTACAGACGAATCTGATACTTCAACGAAACCGCGTAGAAGCGGGTGGCAGTCTCGGTCGGTGCCAAAAAGGCATATTCGGACAGGGCCGGCTCGATGACCAGATCCAACTCTGGATCAAGATCGGCCTCGCTGAGGCTGTTTAATGTAGTGACCTGTTCGAACATGGCGCTGAAAATTTGTTCGAACAGGGCGGTTTGCTGTCCGCCCAGGCTAAGCTTCAGTTTTGCCTCGTCATTCTCATACACATAGTTTCTGAATTCAGGGCTGAGGTAGATGCCGGCATGATAGGGCAGGGGGTCGATGACCGGGAGCGGATAGTCGTTTGAGACAACGATGTTGCCGCCGCATCCGGTCAATAACAGCACGGTCCACAGGGCCCCGATTAGGCTGGCTGACGTTCTTGCAGAGGACCGGGACACTGGATGTGCCGGTGGTTGGCTGAGCTGGAAACGGGTCACTGGCTTATCCCTGTGGTCGTGGTACATGAGTGTCTAGAGTCACGGATCGTCCATTTCGTTGCAATTCAAGCGTATCATAACCGTTCTTGACCACAATGAATGCGCGATAGGATTCTGATCGAAGCATTTACAAACCAACATACGAAAACTATAGTACATACATCAAACGGATGCAAAAAATGCAACTGTTTACACAATTTCAAGGTCTATGTCTTTATGATGAGGCATCGACAGGTAGACCTAATGCGGAGACACTTCATAATGGAAACCCGAATCACTCCACGCAGTATGTTGTTAGTGGCTGGCATCTGTCTGTCAATGGCGGGTTGTCAAAACAGCAGCTCACGTCAGAGCACGCCTCCTTCACCGCCCAGTTCCAGTACCAGCAGTCCAGCCTCGGCGCCTTCTCCGTCGCCAAGCAAACCCTCGTCCTCTTCGTCCAGTGGCGCAAGCAAACCCTCGTCCTCTTCGTCCAGTGGCGCAAGCAAGCCGGCCAGTCGCCCGACCAGCAGTGCGACAGCGCCGGGAATACCGGGCGCTACGCCCTCAACACCCATGCCATCAACCGGTGCCCCTGGCAGCAGCAGCGCCACTGAGCCGGCCGTCGCTGATCAGTCGACAGGCGGCGACAGTGATCTGGAAGTCCTCGATCCCGAGCAAACAGACCCCAGCGATTCAGCCGAGGATCCGACCTGGGATGAATCGTCCGAGCAATCATCCGAACAATCCAGTTCCGAGGCTTCAGCCGCCGCGACCGCTGCAGCCGGCGGTCAGACAGGCGCCAGCGACCCGGCCAGTAGTAGCCAGAGCGGTGGCGGCCAGGTGGGCGGTCAGCCCGGCGGGCTGCCAGGCGACCCGGTCAGCGAGTTGGATGCCGAACTGAACCACTCTCTGGATGTGTTCGATCAGGACATGCAGAATCGCATCACCGTGCTGGCCGACAATCGTGCCGGTGGCGGTCTTCAAGGTGAGGCCACGCTGGTGTTGGTCGAGGAAGGCTTTGATACCGGCCAGGATGGCGAACAGGTCGATCAGACCGGTCAGCCCAATGCTCTGATTCTGGTCGATGGCGATGTCAGCTTGCTGCCGCCGATTGCCGGTGACGAGAATCAGCAAGGCAATTCGTCATCTGGTAGCGGCGGAGGCGGCAGTCATTCAGCCCGCGTGCCCTACGATATCGGCGATGGTTCTGATGATGATGTCGTTGCCAGACAACTTCGTGAGGCTGCGGTCAATGAAGATGATCCGGTGCTTCGCGACAAGCTCTGGCAGGAATACCGCAACTACAAGAAGAGTCTGTGATCATGATGACCCTGAAATCGCATTGCCTGCTCGGTTGCCCATCCCCCCATCAACGCCTCGGTTCTGGCGTTCGGCTGTTGCTGATGGTCCTGCTGATGATGTTGCTTGGCGGTTGCACGTCGCAAACCATCAAGAAGGTCAATTCGGTCGAAGTGGTTGCCGCCACCGAGGAACTGGACAATGCCCAACTGCTGGATGTGGGTGTATACGTCTTTGATCCGGGCTTGCCCGAAGACGTTGTCGAGCTGAATGAGGAGGGCGTCTATCCTCAGGTACGCCGCAGCGAAGCGCGTTACATTCCCTACCAGATACGCACCACTATGGAACGCACCAACCAATGGGGTGCGGTTCGGATGCTGCCGAAAATGGATTCGGCCAACGAATTGCATGTTAATGGTGTGGTGCTGGAGTCCGATGGCTTCAATCTGGTCATCTCGGTGCACGCCGAAGATGCCACGGGTCGTGTCTGGCTGGACAAGACCTACGATGATGTCGCCACGCAATTCGCATACCGCGATGATATCGATTTCGAAGGGGATCCCTTCCAGGACGTGTACAACCAGATCGCCAATGACCTGCTGAGCGTTCGTCAGCAGCTCAGCAAGGCCGACCTGACCCGCATCCGTGAAGTGGCAGAGGTGCGCTACGCCGTTGAACTGTCACCGGATTTGTTCTCTGAATATCTGACCGCCGATAACAAGGGTCGCCCTGTTGTGACAAGGCTGCCGTCGCGATCAGACCCGATGATTCAGCGGGTTCTGAGCATCAAGAGCAGCGAGTATTTGTTCATCGATACGGTTGATCAGCATTACGCGACATTTTTCAACGAAATGAACCCGACCTATAAGCAATGGCGCCGCTACAGCTACGATGAATATCTGGCGCTTCAGGACACCAAGCGCTCGGCTCGCACCCGTGCCCTGGCCGGAGTACTGGGTGTCATCGGCGGCGGTCTGCTCTCGTCCAAGGCCGGCAATCGAGCCGCCCAGCAGGTTGGAAACGCCGGGGTCCTCGGTGGGCTGTATGCCCTGAAACAGAGTTACGATACGGCTCAGCAGGGCAAGATTCATGAAGAAGCCCTGAAGGAGTTGGCCAACTCATTTGACTCTGAAGTCGCACCCATCGTGGTTCAGGTTGAAGGCGAGGTGATCAAGCTGTCCGGGTCACTGGATGAGCGCTACGACCAGTGGCGCACCATTTTACGCAGGATTTACGCCGAGGAAACCGGGTTTGATACCGCGCGTCAATCCTCGGAGGTTGCAGGAGACAGACAGTAGCCCATGCGGATCCAGAATCAGGCAGTGATCGATGCTCGCTGGAGGGTTGAACGGCCTCTGACGACAACCGGTCAGCACTATCTGCTGACGGATCAGGATAGCTTCGAACAGGCCGTGCTGAGCCTGTTGCCCGCGGGTATTGATTCAGCGGCTGCCGAGCAATGGTGCACAGCACTGTCCAGCCAACCACATCCTGGCCTCATGTTGCCCACCACGATATTGAGCGTGGATGACCAACTGGCTCTGCTGACGCCTTCGGTGATTGGGCAACCACTGGATCAAGTCTCTTCAGAATCCTTGCCTGACCTGCTCAGGCTGATAGCACGAAGCGCCGAATTGTTGCATGCCCTGCATCTGCAAGGGCGTTCACACGGCAGCCTTCAGTCCGGACTGATCTGGTTGAAGAATGCGACCACGCCGCGTGTCTGCGGTGTGCTGCCGATGCCCGAGTCGGCTGAACCGATTGAATCGACCCGACAGGCTGATTTGCGCGCGCTGGCGTCAATCCTGTTGGATCAGCTGATTGATCCGACCGCTGCCCTTTCCGAAACCTGCCGTCAGGCCTGTCGTGACTACCCAGAGGCGATTGCGGTCTGCAAGATCTATAGTGCGCCTCGGCCACAAATGGCAGCTCCCAAAGCGCTGGCTCATCTGCTGCATCAAATTCTTGATGGCGCCCCTGGCGTCACCACAAGCGACACAGCCGGCATTTCGGTCGTCGAGTTCAGAGATCAGCTTGACGATTTGGCCCTGTCGGTCTCGCGATCAGCGCCCCGTTCCCGTCCCGACTGGACCCTCGAATCGCTGGCGGCAAGCACAATGGCTGGGTCAACCACCCCTGCTCATTCAGCCAGCCCAGATCAGAGCTCCGATCGACAGCCGCATCGCAGGTTCCTGCCGGCGTTGCTGGTGTTTTCGGTATTGATCCTGCTGGTCTTTGGCACCTGGCTGTTGTCCAGTAGCCCGAGCGATCTGCCTGCGCTCACCCCCACCGTGGTTGACGCCGAGCCTGACGAGATCGATTCAGTCGTGAGTGTGCCCGAAACCCCGGAGATTCCGGATGAGGCCGCATTGCAGGTCCTGTTCGAGGCGCGTGAGTCGGCCCAGGAGATCCTCGATGCCCTGATTGCCGATCGCCAGATTCTCGATGAGCGGGCGGTGGCTGACTGGGCTGATGAGCCCTTCAACCGAGTTCTTGCCTGGAAGTCCGAAGGCGATCAGCAATTCGTTCAGCAACAGTTTGTCGAGGCGCAAGGCCGCTATGCCGAGGCGCTGACGATCAGTCAATCGCTGATCGAGCGCTGGCCGAATGAACGAGATGCAGCCAACCAGCACGGGATGGCTGCGCTTGCCGATGGCGACTCGGCAACAGCTCTCGCATCCTTTACCCTCGCAGCAGCGATCGACGCCGATGATCCGCTGGCTCAGAAGGGGCTTGCGCGCTCAGCGGTGCTCGATCAGGTGCTGTTATTAAGCCGCCAGGCCAGACAGGCACTCAGAGACGACGATTTGCCAGCGTCTCAAGCACTCTATCAACAGGTACGAGATCTGGATTCTGATACCCCTGGCGTCGATCAGAATCTTGTCTCCATCCAGACTCAGTTAGCCGATCAGGCCTATCGAGCCGAAGTCAGCACCGCGCTCTCTGCCCTGGAGCAAGGTCGGTTTGAAGCCGCCCGAGCCTCGTTCGATCAGGCCAATCGGCTCAGACCCGGGACCACGGTGGTCCGAGATGGTCTTCAGGACATCAAGCGGCGTCTGCGTGACCAGCGCGTGGTCGATCACCGGCAGCGGGCGGAGCAACTGATTGCTCAGGAGCAATGGCAGGACGCCGCCCGTCATTTCGAGGAAGTGCTCAAGCGTGACCCGGATGCGGCCTTTGCGCAGCAGGGCAACACTCAGGCTGTTGAACGACAGGCACTCGATGAATCACTCTCCGGCATGCTCAATGAGCCCAGCCGATGGTGGTCACCGCAGGGCCGAGACTTGATGCAAGCGTCGTTGGATCAGGCTACTCTGATTGGCCAGCCCGGTCCGCGGCTGCAAGATCAGATCAGTCGCCTGCAGGCCGAACTGTCTCGCTCCAATCAAGCGGTTGAGGTGGCCCTTCAGTCGGACAATCTGTGTCAGGTCGACGTCTATCGTGTCTCAAGGCTGGGCCAGTTTTCTAAAACCTCACTGAGGCTCAAGCCGGGCTCCTATACTGTCGTCGGTACCCGGCCGGGCTACCGCGATGTGCGTAAGATTGTCCGCGTGCAGGCGGGTCAATCGCCCGATCCAGTCCGCGTCATCTGCGATGAGGAAGTCTGACTCATGAGATGCCGCCACAACCCAATCATTGCTGCAAAGGTCCTGCCCCATGGATGATACGCGCCGCGACCCACCGACTGAATCGAGTCACTCGAACGAGGAGGACTCTCAGCATGACATCATCGGTGCCTCAAGCTCAGAGAACAGAAAAGAGGACAGCCCATTCGAGGCTATCACGCCGATTGCGTTCGAACCGCTGTCCACTGCGACCGCAACGACAAGGTCGTCGCGACGCAGTCTGTGGCTGATCGCGATCATGGTGACATTCGTGCTCATCGCCGCCATCGCCTGGTTTCTGTTTACCGGTCGCTCGGTGGCCTTTCGAGTGGATCCGGTCGCCGATCTGATCGAAGTGGGCGGCCCTGCCTGGCCAGTCAATATGGGTGATCGCTGGCTGCTAAGGCAGGGCGAGCACAGCGTCCGATTGACGCGAGAAGGTTATGAACCGCTGGAGACCACGATCGAGATCAGCGCTGCATCCGATCAGAGCTTCAATTTTGAACTGGTGCATTTGCCCGGTCGATTGAACATCAACGCCGGTGATCTGACCGGCGGCGTCATTCTGATCAACGGTGAGCAGGTCGCTGAGCTGCCCATGGTCGATTATACGTTGGCGGCAGGGTCCTATGACGTGCAGATCAAGGCCCCTCGCTATCAGCCATACAGTACTGCCATCGATCTGTTGGGTGGCGGTCGATCGCAATCGTTTGACTATGAACTGATTCCCAACTGGGCCGATGTGCGTATCAGCTCCGAGCCGCTTGGGGCCACCCTGTATGTCGGTGAGCAGCCGGTCGGCGACACCCCGTTGACCGCCGAGGTCGACAGTGGCGTGCAGTTCCTTGAGCTACGCCTGGATGGCTACAAGCCGTGGTTGACCGAGCTGGATATTGTGGCTAATCAACCACAGGACCTGGGTCGTATTGCTCTGGTAGCGGCAGATCAGATGCTGGCGATCCGCTCGACACCTACGGCAGTCTCGGTTCGCGTCAACGGCGAGTTCCAGGGTCAGACGCCGCTTGATCTGCCAGTGCAACCCGATGCAGCACTGAGGATCGATTTCAGTCGAGCCGGCTATCGACCTGCCAGTCGTTCAGTCACACCTGTGGCCAATGAAGCGGCGCAAGTCTCTGTTCGACTGTCGCCGATACTCGGAGATGTCAGCATCAATGGCAGTCCGGCGGATGCCGAGCTGTTCATCAATGGGGTCCGGCGCGGGACGCTCAATCAGCTGATCTCGCTGCCTTCTCATCCGCAACAGATCGAGGTGCGCAAACCCGGCTTTGAAAGCTTCAGCCGAACCGTCATTCCCAACCCGGACTCGGAGCAGCGGGTATTGGTCAGTCTGGTCAGCGATGCCGACCGCGCCAAGGCCGCGACGCCTGATGTCCTGACGCTCAAGAACGGGCAGGTCCTGTCACTGATTCGACCTTCCAACGTCATCACAATGGGCAGCAATCGCCGCGATCAGGGACGCCGCAGCAATGAGATGTTGTATCAGGTTCAATTGCAACGACCGTTCTACATGGCGCGAACCGAAGTCACCAATCAGCAGTATCTGGGGTTTAATCCCAGTCACGATTCGGGTGTCTATGAACAATCGACCTTGTCGCTAGACGACCAACCAGTAGTTCGAGTGGACTGGCAGCAAGCTGCACGCTACTGCAACTGGCTCAGCCAGCAACATGGTTTGCCAGCGGCCTTTGAGGAGATCAATGGCTCGCTGAAGCCAGTCTCGCCGATGACCACCGGCTATCGCTTGCCAACCGAAGCGGAGTGGGTCTTCATGACCGCCTATCAGGGCGGGGCGCTGGCATCGCCAATCAAGTATCCCTGGGGCAACAGCATGCCGCCAACTCAAGGGTCTGGAAATTATGCCGGTGCCGAGGCCGAAAAGGGCGTCCGCCCGCTGCCTGGTTTCCAGGACTCACACCCGGCAGTTGCGCCGGTCGGCAGTTACCCCGCGGGTCCTCGCGCCATGATGGACCTGGGCGGCAACGTTCGCGAGTGGATGCACAGTGCCTACGCGATTGCCCCCGGGACTCGCGGACAGATTCTGCTCGACCCTATGGGCGCGGCATCCGGACAAGGTCATGTCGTGCGCGGCAGCAGTTGGCGAGACGCGGGCATCACGCCACTTCGAGTAGCCTATCGTCAGCAGCAGACCGACCCGTCAGATGACACAGGGTTCAGAGTGGTGCGTTATGCAGAATAAACAGATGGGATGGCGATGGGGCTTGGCCTTCATCACTCTCGGTGGGCTATCGCTGAGCCTGCTGGCCCAGGACAGCGAGTCCACGCCGTCGGCGACGGTCGCGGAAACAGAACAGGATGCCGGGATAGACCCCAGCGAGGAGGACCTGGAAGTTCTGGACGACTTTGACGAGCCTCTGGAGTCCGATGCCGCGATGCCGCTCAAGCCAGATGAAGATGAGACACTGCTGGATGAGACACTACTGGGTGAGACCAGCGATGTCGATGAAGCGATCGACGGCGAATCGGCCGATGGCGAACTCAGCGACGCCGACATGCAGGCAAGCATGGAGCGTTTTATTCCCAGTGAAAAGATTTCCGAAGACCGGCCGGTGTCATTTCCGAATGACATCTGAGACGGCGAATGCAAGAGTCAATGACTCAGAGCAACCTGCTCATTCAAACCAGACGCGAATGCCACAAGGAACCTGTTCATGAAGCGTAATTTCCCCATCGAGTTCGTCTACCAGTTGTTTGCCCTGTTGATTGCCTTTATTGCCGTCCATGCAGTCTATGTCATGCTGATTCGCCCTCAGGCACAGGAAATCATGACCGAACAGCGCGAGCAGATGCAGGCCGATGAGACCTTTGTGCCCGAGCGATCAGTCTATGTGGTCATTCGTGACTACGAGCAGGAAGCCTGTTTTGTGTTGTTTTTCTGGTCGCTGTTCATCATCAGCTACAAGATGACCCGATCCATGCGCGAGGCCAGCCTGCTGGATCGACGCTTGCTCAATGTCAGTGAGGGCATCAGCGTGCTCCCCGAAGATGCGCGTGAATATGCCAGGCCGATCCAGTCGCTCACTGGACAGATTCGCAACTACCTGTTGCCCAGGGTACTGCTCTCGGCGCTGAACCGATTTCGATCTACCGCCGAGATTCAGAGTGTGGCAAGCACCGTTCACGAGTTGTGCGAAGCCGAATCGGAACGTCTGGACTCCGAATTATCGATGGTCCGCTACATTGCCTGGGCTATTCCATCGATAGGCTTCATCGGCACCGTCCGCGGCATTGGTGAAGCTCTGGCGCATGCCAATCAGGCGGTGCAGGGCGATATCAGCGGCGTGACCGAAAATCTGGGTGTGGCGTTCAATTCGACCTTCGTCGCTCTGGTTCTGTCCATCATCCTGATGTTCATCATGCATCAGCTGCAGTTGATGCAGGAGCGTCTGGTGCTCAACACTCGTGAACATGTGGATGAGTCACTGATCACCAAACTGCGGGAATCCTGAGCATGGCGGTACTGGACATCAACGACTGCGGCATCAGCCTGATTGACTCGGGTCAAGTTCGCGTCAGCTCGCCAGGCTACCTTCACCTGTCGGGCAAGCAGCATCTCAGTGGGGTCGAGGCGCGACAGCGCCACAAGCTCGAACCCTCCGCCAGCGCCTCTCGCTTCTGGCAGGACCTGGGTCAGAGCCAGGTCGAGCTGAGCGCCTCACGTCCAACCACTCAGGCCGATCTTGCCTGGCTGCACCTGGGCGATCTGTGGCAGCAGGTACAGATCTCAGGCGCACCATCAAAGCTGTTGCTCACGGTGCCGTCCGATTACTCTCGTGAACAGATTGGTCTGCTGCTGGGCATGGCACAGCACCTTGGCGTGCCGGTCATTGCGGTGGCCGACTCGGCGCAAATGTCGGCTCCGGCGCCCGTTGCCGGGCAAACCCTGATTCATCTCGGCCTGCACTTGCACCGCACGGTCATGACCGCATTATCGCAGGGGCAATGGCTGGAATCGAAGCAGGTTCAGACGACTACTGGCTTCAGCCTGATCCGCTGCATGGACCGATGGCAGCATGCCGTCGCCAGCCGTCTGATCCGCAATACCCGATTCGACCCGATGCATCATGCCAACACCGAACAGCAGCTGTTCGATCAGATCCCGTCAGTCTGGGACGACAGTCTGTCGACCCTGACCCTGAATCATGATGGCGGACGGTTCGAATTACAGCTCGATCGATCGTCGCTCGAAGCAGAATGCGCGACCATGTTCAGCCCCTTGCTGGAAGAACTGACGCAGTTTTATCGTCAGATCGGGGTGTCTGGTCAGGTGACCCTGATGCTGGATCATCATTTCAGGGTCTTGCCCGGACTGCGCGATGCCTTGTCCGCTTTGCCCAATACTCACGTGTTGATGCTTGAAGAGACGGCGGTCGAACAGGGTCTCAAGCGTCTGTACATGCCGCGCAATTCATCGGGGCAGGCGACTACTCGGGTCACCAAGTTGCCGTGGTTCAACGCTGAAGACCAGCAGCAACATGTCCAGGCGCACCAGCCAAAACAACAGAACCGGCCGACGCATGTGCTGTATCAGTCGCGAGCCTACCCGCTCAACGGCGAGGCATTCGTGATTGGGTCTGCCGCTCAGTTGCCGGTCAGTCTCGATATCCCGCATCTCGAACTCGGCGGTAGAGACGCGATTCGACTGCACACTGCTCAGGATCAGATTGATCTGAATGCTGGCAGCGACGATCAGATCCTGCTGAACGGCCATCCAGCACGCGGTCAGGTGTCTCTGACGGCGGGTGATCGGCTGCGGATCGGCGCGCACGGACCTGAACTGTCGCTGATCATCGTCGAGGCTGAGCATGGCAGCGCGTAAGCGACGAGGTATCACCGCATTCAACCTGTCATTTCTGGACATCATGTCCTGTGGTTTTGGTGCAGTCATCCTGTTCTTCGTGATCATCAATCGAACCGCCGAAGTGCATACCGAAGAAATGACCGCCGATGTGACCGGCGAAGTCATCCTGCTGGAAACCGAAGTGGAGCTGGAAAAGCTCAACCAGGTCAAACTGCAGAATGACCTGGCCGAGGTTGAGCAGGAGATGGTCCGCGCCGATGGTCGGGCCGAGCGCCTGCAAGACGATGTCCTGACCGAAGAAGAACAACTCAGCGACCAGACCAACGAAACTGCCGCCAAGCGAGAGCATCTCAACGAACTCATCACTGATTTGCAGAAGATGGAAAAGGAACTGGAGCGCTTGCAGGAACTGGAGCAATCCGGCGGCCGAGGACAGCGCACCTTTGTCGGCTCCGGAGATCGCCAGTATCTGACCGGCTTGCGAGTGGGCGGCAAACACATTCTCATCCTGGTCGACTCGTCGGCATCAATGCTTGACAGCACCATCGTCAATATCATTCGGCGAAGAAATCTGCCGGACGATCAGAAAATCCGATCGGGCAAATGGCAGCGCGCCATCCGCATCGTTGACTGGTTGACTACCCAAATTCCGGCAGAGGCCAGTTTCCAGATCTATCGGTATGGTCTGTCGGCCGAAGCGGTGATTGAAGGGACCAATGGTCAATGGCTGGAAACCGAAAACGGTCGTCAGCTGGATCGTGCCGTTCAGGCACTTCGCAAGGTGGTGCCCGAGGGCGGGACGCGTCTGCACACGCTGGCCGAAGCGATCTATACGCTCAACCCGCTACCCGACAATATCTACCTGATCGCCGATGGATTGCCGACCCAGGGTCGTCAGATTGACAGCAGTCCGCGATCGGTCAGCTCGCAACGCCGCGAAAGTTATTTCAATCAGGCCCTGACCGAAATTCCTGTCGGCATTCCGGTCAATACGATCCTGCTGCCCATGGAAGGTGATCCAATGGCCTCCAGCTCTTACTGGAGACTGGCGGTCATCACCGGCGGCTCTTACATGAGTCCATCAGGAGATTGGCCATGATCCGACGCCGCGAACACGAACAGATCAGTCTATCGTTTCTGGACTGCATCAGCTGCGGGCTAGGTGCGATCATTCTGCTGCTTATTCTGGCCAAGACCGCCGAACCGATGGTGATGGAGCAGGTGCGCGAGAACAAAATGGGCCTGGTGGCCGACCTGCAAGAACAGTTGGCCGAAATGCGCGGCGAGACAGTGGTCTACAATCGTGACCTGACGACCAGGACCGAGCAGCTCTCCGAGATCCGTGATCGGATTGCGCGGATGATGCAGATGCTGTCGATTCTGCGCTCGGAGTTCGATGATTCCAGTAACGAAAATGCCGCGATCGAAAGCATGGAGACACAGCTGAAGCAAGCACGGCAGGAACTCAATGAGGCACAGCGCACTCAGCGCTACGTGCGCGCACTGGAAGACACCACCGTCGGCGGCATCCCGGTCGATTCGGAATATATTATCTTCATCATAGACACCTCAGGCAGCATGCAGGCCGTCGCCTGGGATCTGCTGCTGGCCAAAGTCGAGGAGACCCTCGAAGTGTATCCGGAGGTCAAAGGCATTCAGGTCATGAATGACATGGGTCAATACATGTTTCCGCGTTATGCCAGCAGGTGGATTCCAGACACGCCCGCCCGTCGCAACGCCATCATCACCCGCTTGCGAACCTGGAACGTGTTCTCCAATTCCAGTCCGGTCGAAGGCATCACACGGGCAATCCGAACCTTCTGGGCTGCCGATCGGAAGATCAGTCTGTACGTGTTCGGCGATGACTTTCAAGGGGGCTCTGTGCAGCGAGTTGTAGAGACGGTCGATCGCATCAACCGCGCTGATGACGAGGGTAATCGTCGCGTCAGAATCCATACCGTTGGCTTCCCGGTTCAGTTTCTGGTCGGTCGAAATGTGCCCGCCAGCGGCTTGCGATATGCCTCGCTGATGCGGATTCTAGCGGAGCGAAATGGCGGCACCTTTATCGGTTTGAACACCTTCAAACCATGACTTGCACAGCCCGTCGTCAACCTCGCCATCCTCGGGCGCTGTCTTCTGCACGGTCAATTGACTAGAATGGCGGTACTGTCTGCCTATGAGCACGAAAGACGTCATGATCACTGAGCAGCACGACCCCAGCCCCATGACCACGCCCAACGACGTGCGCGTGAGCAGTTGGAGCGAACTGAATGACGTCCTGTTCGACGAACCCTTTCATCCATCGCTGGATCGCTATCGATCCAACTATGTGTATCGAGGCGTGTCCGATTCGGGCTATGACTTGAAAACCTCATTGATGCGTCTGGGCGGCGAATACGATCGTCTGGAGCCGCACATCATTCGCGGCTTTCAGAAGTACGCGCATCTGGAAATGCACGAAGAGGCCTACATCTGGAACTGGCTGTCGCTGGCGCAGCATCATGGTCTACCGACCCGATTGCTTGACTGGACGTATTCACCGATGGTCTCGCTGCACTTTGCCACCGACCATACCTATCGCTATGAGGCCGACGGGGCAATCTGGTGCATCAATATCCTGGAGACCAATCGATTGCTGGCCGACGCGCTCAAAAGCAAGTTGGAGGAGATCGATGCGCGCGTCTTCACCACTGGCATGCTGCATCAGCGGGTTCAGTCGCTGGCAGATTTTGATCAGCTGTCCGAGGATCCGAACCTGGTCTTCGTCGAACCGCCGTCGCTCGATTCACGCATCGTCAACCAGTACAGCCTGTTCTCTCTGATGTCCGACCCTTGCGTCAGCATCGATCAATGGTTGCCGCAGAAGAGCAAGGCCTACCGGCGCATCATCATCCCGGCCGATCTGAAATGGGAAATTCGCGACAAGCTCGATCAGTCCAACATTAATGAACGGGTGCTGTTTCCCGGGCTGGATGGGCTGTGCGAGTATCTGAAGCGGTACTACAGTCCGAAGCATCCGTAGGGGTGTGGTGATTTTTCCTTCGGCTTCTGATTTCGTCCCAAGGTGACTGATTTTTTCATTTTTGTTTGAACTCAGGTTTCGGCTGTAGGCGATGGGGGTTCTCGGTGTTTCTCGGGTTCGGGTTTCGCCTGAAGGTGGCCTGTTTATTTATGTTGTTTTGACCCAGGTTTCGCCTGATGGCGAGTCACTTTTCTTTGTCCGGACAAAGCATAGTAACCAAAAGAAATACGCCCCAGCTGACTTGCCAGATCAGTGCTTCGCACTGCTCTGGGTATCTAGGGAGCCTCTGAACAAGTCGTGACCGGTTGTCTTGAGCGTGAAATACGCCCGCTCGGCGTTGCATGAGCTGAGCCATAGCACCACGATGACTCAGCTCATGCGCCTTGATCGGACGCATTGACTCAGCTCATGCGCCTTGATCGGACGCATTTCCCTTCTCAACCCAACTCGCTTAAGACTTGTTCAGAGGCTGCTAGAAAACATCAGCTGTCCTCAGGCCGTCAAGACCCTCAATCCACCGTCTTGATCAATTGTCCCGGCGTCGGTTCCAGGTCTGGGTACAGGCCATTCATCAGGCGGATCAGCTGGTGCTGATACTCAGGCAAGGCCGACTGACGGGCGAGCATCTCGATAGAGGTGTCGGCTTCGGCAGTAACCACCTTCAGCCTCGGTGGATTGGCCAGTGACTGCTCATCAGCATGGATCTTGTCAAACGAGAAGATGGTGGCGATGAAATCCTGATCAGCGGCCAGTTTCGACAGGTCGTTTCGGCCTGTCCCGACAAACAGATAGGCTCGTCTGATGCGTTCGTCAAAGATCGCTGCCATTCGCGCAGGTCTGGGGCCGAAGGGCGATTCGTAGCGATCGGTAATACCAATGAACGCGCGCATTCCCGAGACAGTCATCTCCCGACCTTCACGAAATTTGTTGATGCCGAATTTGCGCATCAGCGCCTGTTCGGGGGTCATGGTTCGCCCGGGTTGCAGCACGAATACCTGCATGGCAGCGTCCTTGTCGGGTGAAAACGCCATCACCTGAGACGATTTACCGTCCAGCCGCCAGTTGTCGGGAAATTTCAGTTTGATGTTGTACTTGCCATTGTAGAAATAATCGCGGCGCATGGTCCCAGGCGCTCCAGACTCGCCCCATAGAATGCCATTGATCTGGTTCAGATATCGTTCGGCCTGATCGCCGACCGGCGTGACCGGGCTGAGCTCTTTTGCGGCCAGAACAGCCTCTTCGAAACGCTTGTCGTTATCGGGGTGGGTTTTGTACAGGCCATGTGGGACGTTGGGCTCGCGCTTTTCAATACGCGCTCGTTCAACCTCGAACAGCTCGCGCTTCTTCAACAGGTCAATCGTCTCGAGCATTGCCTCGGGCGAATAACCGGCCAGCGCCATGTAGCGCGCACCGTACTCATCGGCTTCCAGTTCCTGGGATCGACCATAGCCACTGATCACCGCTCCACCGATGGCATTGGTCGCACTGTTGGCCAGCGACGTGCCACTGGCGATGGACGCAACGGCACCCAGCCCACTCAAGAGCTTGTTACCGGCATCACGCTTGACCGAATGCCGGCCGGTCACGTGACCGATCTCGTGGGCCAGCACGGCGGCTAGCTCGGCTTCGGAATTCAGGTGCATCATCATGCCGCGAGTGATGTAGATATAACCACCTGGCAGGGCAAAGGCATTGACTACCGTGTCATCGAGCACGGTGAAGGTATAGGTCAAATTGCTACGCTCACTGACTGCGGCCAGGTTCTGCCCGAGATTGTTGACGTAGGCTTGCAGGTCGGTATTGGCGTAAGGCTGTGTCTCCTGGAGGATGCGCGGATGCAGCACTCGACCCAGTTCGATTTCCTGCTTTTCACTCATTAACACCAGATCGGGTGTGCCATCGACTGGGTTGCGGGCGCAACTGCTGAGCAGAACCAATAGAAGCAAAATCGCAATGCTGCGCAAGTGCGTGGAAAGGGTCATGATGATTCGCCTTGAAGACTTTTCATGGCTCAAGATTAGCAGATATACGCCTAAATTCGTAGTTTGTCAGAATCGCTTGTTTAAGGTGTTGGAACCCTGTGATTATTGCGACGTGAACCGTGGTCACTTCAAGACACTCAATCTCCTGTTACCCGAGCGCAGTCGAGAGGTCTTCTCTGTTGCTTTGTGGCTCAGGTTTCGCCTGATGGCGAGTCACTTTATTTTGCCCGCACAAAGCATAAGTAACCAAAAGAAATGCGCCCCTGCTGACTTGCCGGATACAAACGCGGCGAGCGCGACGTGCAGGGAGCCTCTGAACAAGTCTTAAGCGAGTTGGATTGAGAAGGGAACTGCGTCCGATCAAGGCGCATGAGCTGAGTCATAGTGTTGCTATGGCTCGGTTCATGCAACGCAGAGGGGGCGGGTTTGACGCTCAAGACAACCGGTCATGACTGGTTCAGAGGTTCCCTGGGTTTGCCGAACAGAAAGCCTTGCTGAAAATCGACGCCCAGAGCCTCCAGGCACGCTGCCTGACGCTCGGTTTCGATGCCTTCGGCCACCACCTTCAGATTGAATTCAGCGGCCAGTGTAATTATGGTACGAATCAGTGATTCGTCGATATCTGAATCGGGCAGGTCGCGAATAAAGCCCTTGTCGATTTTCAGGGCATCAAACTCCATTCGTTTGAGCTGGGCCAGATTGGAGTATCCGGTGCCAAAGTCATCAATCCAAAGGCGGATTCCCATATCTTTCAGCGCCAATTTCAGAGATCGGATTTCCTCGCCCATGGTTGCCATGACGCTTTCGGTGATTTCCATCACCAACTGTCCGGCATCAATCCCGCTATCGCCGACTACCTGACGCAGGGTGGCGGCAAAGCGCGCTTCAGACAGCTGTGTGCCGGAGATATTGACGGTGACAAATTCGCCGTTGTGGCAGTGCGAGGCGATGAAAGCACAGGCTTGGCGAAGAATCTGATCGCCCAACTGGTGGATCATGCCGGTCTGCTCGGCTACTCTGATGAATTCGATTGCAGGGATCTCAGCCAGATCGGTCGGCTGCAATCGAGCGAGGCTCTCGTAGCCTGCAATCTGCTGCCCGTCACCACTCATGATCGGCTGATACCAAGCGATCAGAAGGTTCTCGTGGAGTGCCCGCCTCAGGGCCGTCTCGATGTCCAGACGGCGCCGCGCCCGCAATGAGAATTCCTGGCGATAGAAGGTGTAGTGGCCCTTGTTGTGATCCTTGGTTTGATACATGGCACTGTCAGCATGCTTGACCAGGGTGGTCACATCGGTGCCGTTTTCGGGATACAGGGCAATGCCCATGCTGGCGGTGATGTTCATCAGCCGGTTTTCGAACTCTAATGGTTCGGAAAATCGAGCCACTAGTCGATCCGCCTGGTTGATGACCTCTTTAAGATGATCAAATCGAATCAACACCATAAATTCATCGCCGCCAATACGCGCCATGAATGCGTTGTCTTCGATTACCTCAGATGCGCGCTGTGCCACCTGTCGAATGAACAGGTCACCGACCGGGTGACCGTAGCTGTCATTGACTGACTTCAGGTCATCAATGTCCATATAGATCAGCGCGAACTGACGCGACTCCTGCTCGGCCCGATTCAAAGTAGTGGCGATTTCAAGCTCGAAATTGGCGCGATTCGGCAGTTGGGTCAACACATCAAAAAAGGCCAGTTTCTCCAGCTTCTGGTTGAGCAGTTCCAGGCTCACGGTTCGCTGCGCCACCTTGGCCTGCAGTGCTTCATTGGAGTGTTCCAGCTGTTCACGCGCGGCTTTGAGCTCGGTCAGATCGGAAATGACGCCACACAGCACTGGGCCATGCCGTGGATCAACGAAGGCGCTCTTGCGGGTCTGGATCCAGCGTGTTTCACCCGAGGCCAGAGTAATGGCCTCGTTGCTGATGGTGGAGGATAAGCTCTTGAGGGTTGCATCATCCATGGCGTGGAAGACCTGGACTTCGGATTCGGGGAAAAAGTCGTGGTCTGATTTGCCAATCATCTGATCCGCAGTGACATCCAGAAACTCACAAAACGCCCGGTTGACCATGATGAACTGATGGTTGGCATTCTTGATGAACACCGGATTGGCCAGAGAATCAATGATCCTCTCCAGTGTCTCGACCCTGAACGGCTGTGCCGACTCCATCATCTGTATTCCACCACGTCCATCCGTCATCTACGGTAGTCGCTCGGAACGGCAGAAGCAATGCCGAGCGGGCGTATTTCACGCTCAAGACAGCTGATCACGACTTGTTCAGAGGCTCCTAGTCGTTGCGCAGGCAGACGAAGCAGCCTGAGTGGATGATTGGTGCCAGAGCGCGGCGTTGATTGACAGGTCATGGTGGATGGTCCTTTGCAGCAGGTGAGACCGATTGTGTCAGTGAATCTGTCGGTGGGCTATCGGCTCTGTCACAAAGTAATGACGATTAACTGAGGTCAGACCGATTGACCAGACGCTGTGATTGGCTATGATCAAACAGTTGTGGGTGGAACAGGATATTTTTCATGCCAGAAGATGACGACATGCTGCTGGGTCGCACCGGTGAATTCACGTTCTCTGAACTATCAAGCAAGCGCACACTCACGTCCGGCACCCCGGTGGTTGCGCGCATCGACACCGAGCACGACTACTACTCGGTTCCAGACAAGCTGGACCGCGAATTCAAGAAAGCCCGTCCCCTGTTTGAAGACTATCATCGCGCCTCGGCGCTGATGATCAACGCTGTACGCACCGGTCAGTCACTGCACGTTGCGCCGGTCATGAAGCCCATGAGCCGGATGATCGACAGCGTCATTCGGCATCCTGACGCCATGATCTGGATGCGCCGACTACAGCAGGAGGAGTCCTACCTGGTCGGTCACTCGGTCCGCACCTCGATTCTGGCCGCCGTGCTGGGTCGACACATGGGGCTGCCCGAGTCGACTCTGATGCTGATCACGCTGTCCGCCCTGTTGTGCCAGATCGGCAAAACCCGTTTGCCCCGTAACCTGCTGGAAAAGCCGGGCCCATTGAAACGCGAGGAACTCATGCGCATTCAGGGTTTCGTCGATGCGAGCGTGGGAATCCTCGAAGGCACATCGGCCATTGGTGCCGATGTGGTTCGGATTGTTGCCAACCACCACGAACGATTCGATGGCAGCGGCTACCCAGAAGGCAAGACCGCCGAATACATTCCGGTCCTGGCTCGTCTGGTGGGCCTGGTCGATTGGATGGATGCGATGACCTCGGTCAAGCCCTATACCGACAAAGTAGTCAGCACCACCGAGGCAATGGATTTTCTCTATCAGCAGCGCAACGTGCTGTTTCAGGATCAACTGGTCGAAGAGTTCATTCAAGCCATTGGCATGTATCCCAATGGCAACCTGGTCGAATTGGCCACCGGCGAAGTCGCGCTGGTTCTGGCCCAGGACACCGCTCATCGCATCCAGCCCAGCGTTCTGCTAGTGCTTGATCATCTCAAGAAACCGATGAAGAAACCCCAGCGAATCAACCTGTTCGACTACAACAAAACCCATCCCGATACACCCCGAATCATCCAGCAAGCCCTGCCGGTCAACGCCTACAACATCGACATCCCGAAACTCATCGCCGCCCACATCAACAACAACCGAGGCTGGCGCAAACTGTTCTGAGAGCGGGGGCGGTTGTTTTTTTTCCACTTCCCCGAAGAGCCTGCCCTGAGCGAAGCCGTATGGGGAGACCGAGGCCCCACTTCTCCCTTCCCCGAAGGGAGGTCGAGAGGGATGCGACGCATAGCGTCGATTGAAATAGCTGCACACACGCATGACCACAACTAACACGTCACTGCACACACTCCCGAACAATCCCACCGCTGTTCTCCATCCCGTCATCCCGACAGAGCGCAGCGCCGAGGGACCTCCCAACCCAACCCCGGAAAAACCACTTTCTGTGTCATTACATTCTGATCATTCTTCGCGACCATTCTCACACTTTGAGACAAACCCCTGCGAAAATGTCAGTTCTGTGAGATAGCCAGGATGAATCATATTTATTGACTCGATCGCCTCTTGAATCTCACTTGAGGTTCTGGTAGATTTCCACCTCCGAGCTATCAGGGGTGCCTGATAGCTCTGTCTCGCCAGTCATCTAACGTTCCCTGGCCCG
>QIKT01000111.1 GCA_003233095.1 Oceanospirillales bacterium
GCACCACCAAGAATGCTTTGCTTGGGGTCCAGCCGGTCAGTCACCTCGAGTTCACCGGCAGTTCGCTGAGTCAGCATCATGATTCCGGCAACACCGGTTGGAGACACCGCATCTTCTTTCCAGTGCGACTCCTGATAAGCGACTGCTGCGAGCAAGCGCCAGTCCAGGCCACTTTGTGACGCTGCCTTCTTGAACAGCTCTCTGAGCTCTGGCAAACGAGCTCGGATATCCTTGAGAAAATACGGACTGTAGAGGACATTGTAGCCGTCCAGATAGCCACGGTGACGTGCCTTCAACTCATCCAGCCTGCCGTTTTCCGATATCTGATTGAAAAAGCGGATCATTTCCTGAATCAGCATGGGGTCCGTACCACGAGGAACTCCCCATGCAATTGATTCGACGTCACTCAACGCAAACGCAATCTCCAGGCGAGGAAAGTAGCGTTGATAGTATGCAAATAGGGTGTCATCGGCGATTGTCAGATCAAGATCACGATCAGTGACCGCCTGAAAAAGGTCTTCAAGACTCTGATGATCACGGGCTTCAAAGCTCAGATCGGGAATATTGCCTACCAGTTTTTCCAGGGTCTCGCTGTAACTGGAGTTCTTGATCACGGCAATGCTTTTGTCTGACAGATCGTTGACCGTGTTAATCTTGCTGCTATTGCGACGATGGATGACCACTTGTCTTGTTGTGTCGTAGGTGGGGCCAAATTCGAGTTCGGCCTGTCTTTGCTCTGTCACAGTCAGGCTGGCTGCGGCCAGATCCACCTCATGGTCTTTGACCTTCTGGATCAGCTCGGTGTAGGTGCTCGCCACATTAACGTCAAGCCTCACACCCAGAAATTCTGCAAAATCACTGGCAAGGTCATATTCAAAGCCAGAGTTCTGATCCCGCAAATTGTAGAAGGTGGCCGGACTGTTCATGGTGACGATTTTCAGCACACCTTGCTTGCGAATCTGTTCCAGCGAGACTTCCCTGGCGATGGGAGAATCCACGGGATGCCTGAGCACCAGATACAAACCCAGCAGCAGAACCAGAAGAAACAACAATATCCATTTCAGCTCAAGCTCAGCGGTGCGATACAGGCGCATGAATCAGAGGTGAGGAGCGATCAGGCCTGCCGCGGTAAATCGAATCAGCTGCTGAAGGCAGTCTTCGACGGGCAAGTCACTGTGTGAAAAGTCGGCCATTGTATAGGTCAGGGCTCCCACCATGAACCCGATCCTCTGGTGGCGAACGGCCTCCGGCAAATGCTGCAGATGAGAGTCAATCAACTGAAAGAAACGCGAATTGATCTCGCCATATCGTTCTGACAGAAACTGGCGCAGGTAGTCCGAACGCTCACTGAAGGCTCGAGCCAGCAGTTTGACAAAATCAGAGTGGATTTGATCCTGATGGCTGCTGAACATCAAGGCAGGGCGCATGAATGCTTCAAGCAGATCATCGAGCCGATGGCTGTCACTCGGTTTGTCATGGATGAGTTGATCCAGCAACTCGACGCGGCTCTGATACAGAATGTCCAGTTGTTGCCGAAAAACTTCATCAACCAGTTTGCCCTTGCTGCCAAAATGATAATTGACAGCAGCGAGGTTGACGCCAGCATCCCGCGTCAGGTCTCGCATCGAGGCTCCATCGATGCCAGATCGTGCAAACAGGCGCACTGCTGCCCTGAGAATCTGTTCACGTGTTCTGATAGTCGCCATAACGGATCGAATTCCCATTTAATCATGATATAATACTGGCTCGGTGTTCTGAACTCCAAGCAGGAATTCAACGACCCGATAACTGCTTGCGACTGCTGCCCGATTTACCACCATTTTCGATCGTTCCTGACCCTGTCAAAAACATGGGTCTGTGCCTGAATCACGGGCATCAGACGCATTTCTGGTCGGAATGGATGTTGCATCGACTAAAGACGATGTGATCTGGTTAATATGCGGTCTAAGTATACGAAATCCAATAACTTTTATGATACTATTGGCCTACTTGAACGGGCCGTGACACCACGGAGAGCAAAACCATGTCAGTTGAAAGAACCTTGTCCATCATCAAGCCCGATGCAGTCGCTCAAAACGTGATTGGTCAGATCTACTCACGGTTTGAAGGTGCAGGCTTGAAGATCGTGGCCGCCAAGATGGCACATTTGAGTGCAGAAGAAGCTGGCGGATTCTACGCTGTTCACAAGGAACGTCCGTTCTACAACGACCTAGTAAGCTTTATGAGCTCAGGACCAGTCATGATACAGGCTCTTGAAGGACCCGGTGCGATCATCAAGAATCGCGAATTGATGGGTGCTACCAACCCTGCTGACGCAGAATCCGGCACCATCCGTGCAGACTTCGCCAAAAGCATTGACGCGAATGCAGTTCATGGTTCCGATGCGGCCGATACAGCAGCAACCGAGATTGCTTATTTCTTCGGTGAGTTGGACTGATTACAGGCCTGACTGAATGACTGACATTGCCCCTGACATCACAAATCTGCTGGACCTGGACGAGCAGGGTCTACGGGCTTTTTTTGCCAGTCACAATGAAAAACCATTTCGTGCCCAACAAGTCATGAAATGGATGTATCAGCAACAGGTCGATGACTTTGACCAGATGACTGACCTATCCAAAACGCTCAGGCAGACACTGAAGTCTGTTGCCACGATCCGTACTCCAGAGATTATCAGCGTCGAAACCTCAGTCGATGGAACCATCAAATGGCTGATTTCAAGCGGTCAGTCCGGTGCCGTCGAAATGGTCTTCATACCAGAAGATCATCGCGGCACCTTGTGTGTGTCGTCTCAGGTCGGTTGCGTGTTGAACTGCTCGTTCTGTTCCACCGGCGCACAGGGATTCAGCAGGAATCTGACAGTCAGTGAAATTATTGGCCAGGTTCTGATTGCGGCGAAACATCTGGGTCACCGTACAGAACAACGACGAATTACCAACGTGGTCATGATGGGCATGGGTGAGCCATTGCTGAACTTTGACGCGGTGGTTGCTGCAATATCCTTGATGAAACACGATTACAGTTTCGGATTTGCGGCCAAGCGCATCACATTGAGTACGGCAGGTCTGGTGCCGGCAATTGACCGACTCTCTGACACAATGGATGTCAGCCTGGCCATTTCCCTCCATGCGCCGGACAATGCCACTCGTGATGTGCTTGTTCCTCTGAACCGAAAATATCCGATCAGTGTCTTGCTGGAATCGTGTCGCAGATTTGCCGCAACCCGGCACAAATTCAAAGTGACTTTCGAGTACACGATGATCGAGGGAATGAACGATTCGCCAGAACAGGCCAGAGCACTGGTCCGATTGCTCAAGACCGTTCCCTGCAAATTGAATCTGATTCCATTCAACCCGTTTCCGGGAACACGCTATCAGTGCTCGTCTGAACAAGCTATCGAACGCTTTCGACGCCTGGTTCATGACGCCGGAATTGTGACGACTGTACGCAAGACTCGAGGCGACGACATCGATGCTGCATGCGGACAACTGGTGGGCAATGTGGTTGATCGCACTCGGCGGTCACAGCGTCTCAGGGACCAGGCCGTGTCGCTCAGGCTTCCAGAGGTTATAGCGTCCGACGGAGTCAGACCATGAAGGCAGGATGGTGTGCCCATACTTCAGTCAACAATGACACGATAACCTTGGTCCATCGAATCGTGTTGATGGCGATAGCCTCACTGATGGTGGGTTGCGGATCATCCGGCGGCTCTTCGAATCGAAGCAATGGTGTCGACGAAAAGCTCAAGCATGCTGCAGATGTCTACACTGAACTTGCCATGGGCTATATGGAAAAAGGGCAATATCAAGTCGCACTGGAAAAGATTGAAAGTGCTCTGGAAGCCAATTCCGAGTCCCCAGAAGCCAATACTGTCGCCGCAGTGCTTAATGAAAGAGTGGGACGACTGGATCTTGCCGAAACGTTTTACGCCTATGCTGTAAAGCTCAACCCAAGAGATGGTCGCATGCAGAACAATCTTGGCCAGTTTCTATGCAATCATGGCCGTACCGAGATTTCGATCCAGCATTTTGAACGCGCTGTCCAAGACCCATTCTACAAAACCCCAACCATCGCACTGACCAATATGGGGGCCTGTCAGGAAAAACTGCAACAACTTGAGGCGGCTGAACACAGTTACCGTACCGCCATAGACATGGACGCGACCTTTCCGGATGTCTTGTATCGACTGTCTCGCCTGATGTGCAATCAAGAAAACTTTTTCAATGCCAGGGCTTTTCTCCAACGCTACCTTTTTGTGGCGCCGGAAGGCCCTGAAAGTCTATACCTCTGCTATCGTATCGAATCAGGACTTGCTTCTACAGAGACTGCCCAGGAATGCCTGGACTCTCTGATGAATACCTATCCTGCCAGCCCATTGACCCAGAAGGTCAATGAGTCCTCTGATAACAACTTGCTGTGTCAGTAATGCTAGAGAAGATGCCATCATGAACCTACAGGAAAATGCTCACCGCATCGGTCAATCGCTACAGGACAAACGCGCCTCTTTGAAACTGGAGGCCGGAGATGCCGCTCGCCAGATCAAGATCAGCGTACAGTTTGTTCACTATATCGAATCTGGTGAATGGGACAAATTGGGTCCTCGTGTCTACGCGAAGGGACATCTTCTTGCCTATGCCCGGGCATTGTCTACCGAGACTGGCAAGATTGAGGATCACTTCGCTGCACTCATTGCTGAGGCTGAGCAGGAGACTGAAGAGACGTTGCAACGCACCGATCTGATGCCAGTTCGACAATCAATGATGGAGCGGGTCGGTCAGTCAATGAATCACCTGGGGTATGTGGCGGCAACCGCTCTGATTGCGGTACCGGCAATCTTTGCTCTGATTCTGGCCTTTCAATCAACAGAAGACTCTGCCACCTCAGTCGCAGATAGCCAGACATCAAACGAACGCATGAGTCAGGAAGCCACCGATCCGGTACTCGCATCGATGACTCCAGTCATCAAATCTGTACCATCACGGCCTGCAATTGACTTGACCAACCTCGGATTCGAGTCATCCAGTTCACCGACACCATTTTCAGAAGCAAATCAGGGACAGATTCCGACAGTAGTCACCATTGAACCTGACAGAGATCCGTTAGCATCACTGACAGGCACCGAAGCGATCAGCCATCCGTTTGCTATCAGTGTCAGTGATGCTGTCTGGGTTGAAATCTACAATTTTCGTGGTGATCGACTTGCTTATGGACTGAAGAATCAGGGCTGGAACATGCAATTCGCGACCAATGAAGGACTGGAAGTTCGTCTGGGAAATGTAAGGGCCGTCACTGCGCAGCTCAATGAGCAACCGTTTGACCTGGCACCTTATACACGAGAGGACCTGGCCACCTTCAGCCTTCCCGGTCAGGAATAAGCGACCCTCAACAAGCTGATTGAATTGACTCAGAGGATGATCTGAATACCCGATTTCAGACTTCAGGCATCAGCATTCGCTGATGCCCACATTGCAGGACTTCCATGAAAATACAGCGCGTCAAGGGCATGTACGATATTTTGCCCGAGCAATCAGCCATCTGGGAACGTGTCGAATCCAGTGCACTGGCAACACTCAAGGCCTATGGGTACCAGCAAATCAGGCTGCCTGTTCTTGAGCGAACCAAATTGTTCGCTCAAGCGATCGGTCAGGAGACCGACGTGGTTTCCAAGGAAATGTACTCCTTTGACGACCGCAATAATGAATCACTGACAATGAGGCCGGAGGGGACGGCAGGCTGTGTTAGAGCAATGGTTCAGGCTGGATTGATCCATCACCATATTAGCAAAGTCTGGTACAACGGCCCCATGTTTCGTTATGAAAATGTACAACGCGGCAGAAATCGGCAGTTCTACCAGATCGGTGGCGAAGCCACCGGTGTGTCAACTCCGGACATCGATGCAGAAATGGTTCTGTTGCTACAGGCAGTCTGGGCTGATCTGGGGCTTGATAACCTGACACTCGAAATCAACTCACTGGGTGATGCCGAGACTCGACAGACTCACCGGCAGGCATTGCAGTCCTATTTGGGCGAGCACCGGAGCAGACTGGATGATGACTCCATTCGCCGACTCGATAGCAATCCGCTGCGCATTCTGGACAGCAAAAATCCGAACATGCAGTCCTTGATCGCCGAAGCACCGGTGCTGCTGGATTACCTGGATGACGAATCCACCAGACATTTCACTGACTTCAAAGCAATACTTGATGCTTGCGGCGTCGAGTATGTGGTCAATCCATGCCTGGTTCGCGGGCTAGACTACTACAATCGGACCGTCTTCGAATTCAAGACTGATGCCTTGGGCGCACAGGGAACAGTGTGCGGCGGTGGTCGCTATGATTCTCTGATTGAACGACAGGGAGGACGAGCAACCGCTGCGATCGGATTCTCCATGGGAGTCGATCGGCTAGTTGAACTGATGATGGTCTGCGAAAACAATCTCGCCCATCCGGCCCCCGATGTGTATGTGGTCATTGATCCCTCTGGAAAAGTGATGGTCGAGGCTCAGCATGTTGTCGAACAGCTTCGCAAGGCTTGTCCGCAGACTGTCTTTCAAATGAATTTGGGAGCAGGAAGCTTCAAGGCTCAGTTCAAAAGAGCAGACAAATCAGGTGCGCAACTGGCATTGGTGCTCGGCGAAGATGAAATGGTCTCCCGAACTGCTGTGATCAAGAATTTGCGTGATCGAGACGCCATCGAGAGAACCGTTGATCTGAACGATCTCGGATCGCCTCATACAAGCCATCTACTGAGTGTCTGATTCAACACGTTCTGGTGAAATCATGGAACCGTACTGTGCAGCTGTTATCGGATAACGAGCTGTTATGGCCCAACCAAACCTGAAGAACGAATATTTCACAGGAAACTCATGACGTGTGTCCGCCAGTTTTGGTATGATACGCGGTCTATTCGCAGCGCCTGAGTCAATCCTTCAGGCCTGTCATCGGAGACTAGGTAATGAGAAACGAATACTACGACGATCGCGAACAGTCGTTAGCCGTCAAGAAGTGGATCAAGGACAACGCCCCCACGATGATCTTTGGTGTGGTACTGGGAGTCGGCCTGCTGTTTGGATGGCGCTTCTTTCAGTCATGGCAATATCAGCAGGGCGTCACTGCAACTGAATCATTTGTCACCACATCAGCTGCGTTGAGTGCCAGCGATACAAGCATAGAGCAAAGTGCATCATTGGCCTCTGATTACGCCTCACAGCATGGCGATAATGCTTATACGGCCTTGTTATCGCTTCAGGCTGCGCAAAAGTTTGTGAAGAATCAGGATTACATTGCTGCGGCCACAGCGTATCAGCAGGCCATCAGTGTCAATCAACCCGCTGGCATGGCGGATATCTCTCGACTCAGACTGGCCAGAGTACAGGCCCAGCTAGGTCAGATGGATGAAGCATTATCCACACTGAGCGCAGTAACGGACGCCGAGTTCGAGTCAACCGCTGAAACAATACGTGGTGATATCTACCTGGCTCAGGGGCAGACAGACGATGCCCGTTCCAGCTATGAGAAGGCCCTCGATGATGCTGAACCTGCAGCGATCAATCTGATTCAACTCAAACTCAATGATCTGGCTGTCGCTGATGACAATGACATTGTGGCCGAATCATGAAACTGACCTGGCTGATTCTGATCAGCATGACACTGCCCGGCTGTTCACTGTTCAACAGGGATGACTCGGACGAGCCTGTCGAACTCGAATCGTTTGAGTCAGCACTGTCGGTTGATCGTCAATGGTCAACCAGCATTGGCAGTAACGACGATGCCTTCGGTTTGAAACTGACGCCGGCAGTCGACCAGGATCAAATCATTGTTGTCACCAATACAGGCGATGTCGTTGCTGTCAGTCGCAACAATGGATCCGTGCTGTGGCGGCAAGAAACTGGCTATCGAATTTCCAGTGGTGCTGGAATCAGTGAGCAAAGTCTGGTTTTCGGCACAACCGATGGTCAAGTTATCGCGCTTCGGCTGGATGATGGCTCGCCCCTGTGGAAGGCCACTGTCTCTTCGGAAGTTCTGGCCGCGCCTGTCATTCACCGTGGCGTGACCATTGTTCGGGTTCAAGATGGCCGGGTCTATGGATTCGAGGAAGCCAACGGCAATCGTACTTGGGTACTCGATCAGACGATTCCACTGCTGACACTTCGCGGCAATTCGCAACCCGTCGCGAAGGGTGGCTTTGCCTACATGGGCTTTGATAACGGTAAAGTCGCTGCTGTACGAGTATCGGATGGCACCATGATTTGGGAAAAAGCTATCTCAAGCACCAGTGGCAGAAATGAAATTGAACGCATCAAGGACATCGATGGCCGACTCGCGCTGTTGGCTTCAGACGTCTATGCAGCAGGCTACAATGGCAATCTGACGTCATTGACCTCCGACTCCGGCCGTGTGTTGTGGTCACGTGAGTTGTCATCTGCTACAGGATTGACCGCAGTACGCTCGATTGTTTATATCTCTGGCGCAGACGATGCCGTTTGGGCTCTGGAACGCGTCAGTGGCGGAACACTATGGAAGCAGGAAGGCCTCATGAATCGCGGAATTTCAGCTCCCGTTGCGCAAGGAGATTACGCTGTCATCTCCGATCGATTTGGATACCTGCATTGGTTGAATGCAGGAGATGGTGATTTTGCTGCACGAATCAAGGTCAGTGGGGAGCCCATGATGGGTGAACTGATATCAGACCAGGATCAGTTGATCGTTTACGCAAAGGATGGGAAGTTGACTGCTTACCGTCTAGGCGAGTAAGCGTCATGTCGACACAGTCGTGACGCCTGTCATTGCCCTCGTTGGGCGCCCGAATGTCGGTAAGTCAACACTGTTCAATGCGCTGACAGGACGTCGTGATGCCATCGTTGCCAATTTGTCAGGACTGACCCGTGACAGACGTTACGGTTGGGCTATTTATGACGAACAGCCCTACATTTTGATCGATACCGGTGGCTTGACCGACTCCACCGATCCGATTCAACAAGCCACTTCTGTTCAGGCCCGCGCCGCCATTCGTGAAGCACACGTGGTCATCTTCATGGTCGATGCGAGAGCAGGACTGCTTCCTGCTGATCAGCAGATCTTCAGTGAATTGCGTAGTCAGACCAAAACCGTCCTGGTAGCCGTCAACAAGACCGATGGTTTACCCGAAGACACGGTACTGTCAGACTTTTACGCACTGGGCACCTCTGAACTGATGAAGCTGGCGGCCAGTCACCGACGCGGTGTGGCACAGCTCATTGAATCAGCATTGCAGGCCGTCCCGGATGACAGTATCGACGGGGATACCACTCAGGCCATTCCCGCCGGTATCAGAATCACTGTCGCAGGACGTCCAAACGTAGGCAAGTCTACTCTGATCAATCGCCTGATCGGCGAAGAGCGCCTGTTGGCAATGGACATGCCGGGTACCACGCGAGACAGCATATATGTGCCGTGGGAACGTGACGGTGAAAAATATGTGCTGATTGATACAGCGGGTGTCCGACGTCGATCAAAAATTCATGAGCAGGTCGAAATATATAGTGTAATCAAGGCACTGCAGTCTATTCGTGAAAGCGATGTCACTATCGTCATGATTGATGGCACCGAAGGTGTGGTTGACCAGGATAGCGCAATCATCGGCCAGGTCCTCGAAGCGGGCAGGGCCTTGGTCATCGCTGTGAACAAATGGGATAACCTGAGCCAGGATCAGAGAGAGCACGTCGAGAACACCCTGGATCGAAAACTTCGATTTGTCGAATACGTGCAACGAATACCGATCTCAGCACTGCGTGGCAGCGGTCTGGGTGAATTGATGGAAGCGGTCAAGGTTTCTCACGCTTCTGCCAATACAGATACCTCATCGTCTGGACTGACACGTATCCTGGAATCAGCGTACAAGGCTCATCCACCGCCCATGGTGCAATCGCGTACAGCCAAACTTCGCTATGCCCACCTGGGTGGTCATAATCCGATGCGAATCATCATTCATGGGACTCGGACCAGCTCGCTACCAGATACCTACAAGCGCTACTTGATGAACGTCTTTCGGGATGAACTGGAACTGGTGGGGACTACCATCCGTTTGCTGTTCCGAGACAGCGACAATCCTTACAAGGACCGCAAGAACACGTTGAGTGAACGTCAACTGAAGAAGAAACGTCGCTTGAAAAAGTTCATCCAACGCAAACCCAAGTCCAAGCAGCGCTGAGCCAATTCGACATCGCCTTCTGATGTCAGCACTTTCAATAATGTTGAAAATCGACACCCAAGCATAACTCGGGTGTCGTATCAAACCGTCAGCTCTTGTCTGACTTGCGCAGAGTTGGCGACATGCCGACCGGCGTTTTGATCCATCTCAGAATCTCTCTCAGTTTCGGCGGTTTGCCATACATCAGCACACCCACTCGGAACACCTTGGCAGCCGCCCAGATGACCAGTATCAATGAGGCAACCAGCAACAGTGTCGTCAACACATAGTCCATCATCGGCGGAGAGCCTGCGACACGGTTCATCATCGCAAACGGAGTGAATGGTGGGATATAGGACATGATCACTGCCAACGACCCGTTTGGATCCTTGGCAATAGGCATCATTGCCAGCAGGGGAATGATCAGTACCATGATGATCGGTGTCATCAGATTCTGGGCTTCCTTCAAGGTATTGCAGACCGATCCGATCGCCACCAGTAGTGACGCATAAAACATGTACCCCAGCATGAAGTAGATGACGAAGGAGGCAAGATAACTCGGATCAGAAACAATGGAAGACAGATCCACCGGCAAACTGCCTGTACCCAACAGCAACGGCAGAAACTTGACCGCAAGAATCAGAAAGATAATCCAACTGAAGAGCATGGTCAGACCAATGGCTGCAATCCCGAGAATTTTTCCCAGCATCAACTGAAACGGTGACACCGAGGACAACAATACTTCCATGAGTCGGTTTGACTTCTCCTCGATGGTATTGGTCAACAGCATCTGAGAAATCGAGAAGATTGCAAACCACAGAATATAGACAAAGGCCACTGGAGCCCATTGGCGCAGCGTGTCGGTCGCTGAGACTTCCGACTCCTCACCTGTTTCATTGATGCGTGTTAGCTCAAATCGCATCGGCGAGGTTAACCAGGCAGCCGTGTCATTATCGATACCGCGCTGTTGCATTCGACGTTCCTGTATGATGTCGGTTGCGTGATCACTAAACCAATCTTCAAGATCAGTATCGGTCAGATTACTGGACACGAAACGACTGTTAGATTCAGCTCCGATAGGATCCTCATCGATCATCATGTAGGCAAATATTTCCTCATTGAGAACGGCTTGATTGAGGGCTTCAGGGCTCTGCGAGTCTAACTCCACTTGCTGATAACGTGCCTTGCCCAGTCGGCCACTGATAGCCTTGGCTGCTGTGGCATCCAGATCGCTCCACCATTGAGCGATGGCTTGCTGCGCACTCTCATTGAGCACATTGGTACTACCGTTGACGACATCAGCAGCCATGGCACGAGCATCTGCTTGTCCCGATCTGATTTGTTCACCGGCGGACACAATCTCATCAGGAAGTTTGTCCAATTCGCGTTCAGCCGCTGACAACATCAGAATTCGCGACAGATCGTCAACTGCCGCACGTTCCATCACCGATTCAAATAACCAGCCAGACTGGTCGATCACAGTATAGAGCCGAGCCGACTTGGACTTCTCAAGCAGTGTCGGAACGACCATGGCCAGGGTCAGAATGACTGGAAATGCCAGCATGCCAATCCAGAAGGTCTTTGTGCGTATATTTTCCAGCCATTCACGCCTGGCAATCAGATAGGTTTTGTTACTCATCAGTGTGGCCTCCAACGGCTCTGACAAAGATTTCATGCAAGGAGGGCTCTCGCAAATCGAAGCGACGTACAGTCAGTTTTCCTACAACCTGAGCAAGAATGGACTGAGGGTCTGTACCCGGATCGAGAAACATCTCTGCCTGTTTGCCTGAATTGTTGATTCGCGCTACTCCCGGCAATGACTTGAGGAAACTGCCATCCCCGTCGTAATCTAGCAAAATGCCCTTGTCACCAGACCCTTTGACTTCAGACAGAGTGCCATTGAGTACAGTTTTGCCATGATTGACCAACAGGATGTAATCGCAGAGCTGTTCAGCCTGATGCATGATGTGGGTAGAGAAAATGACCGTATTTCCCTCGTCCTTCATATCCCGTATCAGGTGCTGCATAAGTTCGCTATTGACCGGGTCCAACCCGGAGAACGGTTCATCCAGAATGACCAGTTCCGGCTCATGCATGATGGTTCCGAGAATCTGTATTTTCTGTCCCATACCCTTCGATAACGATTCACAGCGTGCGCCATAGTGATCACCCAATCCATATTTTTTCAATAGATGATGGGCTCGCTTGGTTGCCGGTTTTCGATCGAGTCCCTTGAGTTGACCGAAATAGACCAGAATTTCGCCCGCTGTCATTTTCTTGTAGAGGCCTTTTTCTTCTGGCAGATAACCAAGCCGGTCCTTGACCGATTCAGCGTTTTTCTGTCCAAGAATCGATATCTCGCCTTCATCCGGATAGATGATACTCATGATCATTCGGATTGTGGTCGTTTTGCCGGCACCATTTGGCCCCAGAAAACCGTAAATGCTGCCCTTGGGGATGCTGACATTTATTTTGTCTACTGCGACGAAATCGCCATAGCGTTTGGTCACATCCGTCAGGATCAGGCTGTGTTGTTCACTCATTTATGAATCTCCCAAGAAACTGCGCCAATGCTAACGTCATTGATGCAAAAGGACATGTGCAACTTGTCATGTCATCAGCCTACACGGGATTTGTCGTGATCGCCCGAATCATTCGCGTACAATACACACTTTGAAAAATGGGATGGCGCGTCGATGTCTGCTGAAATTCTTGACGGTAAGGCCATTGGGGCTCAAATCATTAATGAGATTGGACAACGTATCGACGCACGAGTCAGCGATGGGTTATCCAGACCCGGTTTGGCTGTTGTGCTGGTCGGTGCCGATCCGGCATCCATGATCTATGTCCACAACAAACGCTTGGCCTGTGAGCGCGCAGGCATCCTGTCCATCTCTCACGATCTGCCTGACACAACAGCAGAGGTGGAACTTCTGGCGTTAATCACCAGCCTCAATGAAGATCCAGACGTCCATGGAATTCTAGTTCAATTTCCACTGCCATCCCACATCAATGAGCATCGAGTGACAGATCACATTGATCCTGACAAGGACGTGGATGGTTTCCATCCTGAGAATATGGGTCGATTGGCTTTGAGGCGACCAGGACTCCGGCCTTGTACACCGAAGGGCATTACCAGCTTGCTGGCTGCCTATGATATTGATCCGAAGGGACAACATGCCGTTGTGGTTGGTGCATCGAACATAGTTGGTCGCCCCATGATGCTGGAACTGGTGCTTGCCGGTGCCACCGTGACCATCTGTCACAAATTTACCCAAGCGCTGGAGTACCATGTCGCTCAAGCAGATATTCTGGTCGTTGCAGTCGGTATTGAAGGTCTGATACCTGGAAAATGGATTCAGAAGGGCTCCGTGGTGATTGATGTCGGCATGAATCGTCGCAAAGATGGCTCACTGTGTGGCGACGTTGAATTCGAGGTGGCATGTGAGCGCGCGTCTGCCATCACACCCGTACCCGGTGGAGTGGGACCGTTGACCGTTGCTACCGTGATCCAGAACACCCTGGAAGCCGCTGAACTCCAGGATATATCATCCAGCGGCTGATTGACTGCATGAGCTGATAGTCGTCTCATCGTTGTTGATGATAAAAAAAGCCGATCAAAGACCGGCTTTTTTGTTTTTGCCGTCAGTCACTGCCTCAATCGTTCGGCTGGCCTGCGCCTGAACCCGAGGTTGAAGCTGGTGCTGTTTCAGTACCCAGTGTCATTGACCGCTCCATGCTTGCATCATGATCGTGATTCTCATCTACCTCATCGCTGACAAACCAGGGGTTATTGTCATCATCGAGATACATTTGCTTCATCTCCTTCTCATTGAACGGACGTGAGCCAATTCGACCGAATACGGCAATTTGATTACCGGTCTCGTCTGCCGCTCGATCGCGTTCAAGTGCTCTGGACAGAGCCAGGGCAGGGGTTTTGGTCGGGTACCAGGAGATCAACTGTGGCTTTGGTACAGGACTGAAGCCATAGAAGTTGGGCTGTTTGTCTGGCGCCGTCAGATGAATCACCTTGAGACCATTTCGACCATCTGCAACGTAGGCATAGAGCGTCGCATTGGTCGAGGCGACCGTAACGTCACGTGCATCATTCAACTGACCATTGGCATCAAACATCTGCTGCAGCCGGGGTGAATCTGGCGCTGTGATGTCGATAATGGCCAGACCTTGTTTACCCGCGGCGACATAGGCGTAGGTACGCGCCAGATGCATTTTACGAGCATTGTCCAATGGCACAAAGGCGTCCAGTACGGTGGGCTTGTCCGGATGAGTCACATCAACAACCTGGAGACCTTTGGCAGTCGAGACAAACAGGTAGCGGAACTGCAACGCAGTGGCACGTACATCATCCAATTCGACGGTCGTGATATGTACCGGATTCAGTGGATCATCCATATTCACGACGACCACCCCATCGGGTGTTGCAAAGTAGAACCAGTAGCCGGCAATCGTCAGGTGTTCAACACCATTCAGCACACCACCGGGGTTCCATGTCAGAGCGCGTTCGAGCATGTTGTTGCGTGGTTCGCGATCGTACATGGTATCGACGTCGGTGAGGATCAGCCCTTCCTCGGCATCAGTGATATAGGCATAGGTATACAACGGATGGAATGGTTGTTCCTGATTGGTGGTCCGCATCAAATCGCCTTGATTCCTGGAAGGCTGAATCGGCTGTGTGGTCGGCAGCACTACACAGGTGGCATTGGCTGTTTTGATGTGGGTGTTCTGGCCCAGTGGAGAGAAGGGCGCTGTAATCAGTCGCTGAGAGAAGCCCTTGTTGGCAATAGCCTGTGCGTCATAGATACGAAAGCCCTTGGTTCCTTCGGCCACGTAGACATACTCGCCGCGTAACTGCAGGCAGTTGGCTGAACCGGCACCATTCTCGTAGGCTTCCTTCAGCTCACGACCATTTTCGACATGATTGTCAAACCAGTCTGGATAGGCGAAGCTGTGAAGATAACTGCCGATGACAGCTTGCGGCTCGTCCCACTCGGTGACGCGAATGGCAGAAATGCCGTCTTCGGTACCCAACCACGCGTTGTAACCGATGAAATCAACAAATCGTGTGCCATGCAACAACAACTGAGCCATGATCGCATTGTTGTCATTTTCCTTGGACAGATGGCAATCGGTACAGGTCTTGGTTTCGGTCTTCCGTGCGGTATGCGGAAAGTGCGGCGCAAATGCTTGTGAACTGTACCCAGGTGAGGAAATGGGTGGTTGCTGGATATAGATCAGTTCGCGGTTGGCGTTGCGTGACGAAAGCACCAGCGCAGAGGTGGAGCGGATCGGCGCGGTCTTGCCATCTTTCAGATCACCGTGTTTGCCCAACTGGAATATCTGATCACGAGCCACCTGCGGATTGTAGGTGGCAAAGCTACGTGAGGTGTCCCCGTCGTAGTGATGCGCCTTGGTCTTCGAGTTTGCCTGGATAGGCAAATGACAACCGGCGCACGACGTTGTCCATGAGGTATGACAGGTGTAGCAGAGCATCTCTTCATACTTGTGGGCACGATCTTCCTTGGCAACATCCATACCCCAGTTCTGCTCTGCTGTGTTGCTGGACATCAACTTGGCTCGAGTGGCTTTTGCGTTGTACTGATCACTGATTGGGTTGACCATGTCCTTGAGCAGGGAAATTTCCCACTCCATTCCAGGGTTGACCAGTGACCGCTGTATGAGCTTTCCTTCAGTCCACTGGAAACGACGTTGACCGTCAGGGTTGCGCTTCAAGGACAGATCATTGCCAGCAGGTGGCGCCATGGTGCCACTTGTCAGCAGCGTGGGATACTTATCCACGGTGCCGTGACAGTCGATACACTTGATTTCAACACCAGCCATGACTTCACCGACAATATGACCGTTGCCATGTGAGTCTTGATTGAAGTGACAGTCTGAGCAGTGCATGCCTTTCTCGGCGTGTATGGACTGCATATGAACGGTTTTTTCCCACTTGTGCTTGTCATCGTTGGCAATGATCTCACCCTCGGCATCCAACAGATTACCGATGCGATCTCGTTTGAAGACCCCGCGGAAGTTCCAACCATGACCGTGATAGTCGGCAAACTGTGTGTCTTCAAGTTCAGGATTCATCTCGCTGACTTGCTCGAGGAACTCCAAATCTGCCCACTTTCCACGAATGACCGCTTCTTCGGGGTTGCGATCAAGCAACTCGCGCTGCGTGGCGGCATCGTGTTCGACCTGTTCTTCGGGCCACATGGATTTTGCATCAGACTCATAGTCCCACATGGTGAAGCCCAAGTAGGTATTGAGGAACATGTTGGGCTGGTGCATGTGACAATTCATGCACTGTGCTGTTGGAATGGCTCGGGTGAATTCATGCTTGATTGGATGGCCAGGCGCATCTTTGGGAATGGTAGGATCGACGGTCTGTGTTAATCCACGATGCCCAAACTTGGCATATTGCCCGGAAGCAATTTCATCCCGGTTGTTGGCATACACAACGTGACAGGCTGCACAGCCGGAGTGACGGAAGTCACCTGGATGATCATTGGTGCCCATAAACCACATGTTGGGGTCATTCAGACGCGTCTTGTGCATGTTCAGAACCGGAATGGAGACACGATTACCTGTGCCCATACCGCGGTTTGATTGTTTGATATCTGGTCGGCCTGGCTCTTCAAGTCGCTGAATCTGGCCGGTCAGATTGGGTAAGCCTGTATCTGGAAACAAGTTGGCGATATTGCGTCCACCCCGTTCGAATACTCTGAAGTTATCCCCTGCAAATGTTGTTTGCCAGGTTGGAAGAGGGTAAAGAATTGGCAGGATACCGCGCTTGATCATCTTTTCGTCCGGTTCAACCGGATTCATGATGGTTGCCGGTTCACCTTCACGTGTATACGCCTCGCCCAGGATGTAACGCTTGAAGGGGAGGATGCCATTATTGTATGCCGCTCCACCGAACAACATCGCACCGGTCGCCATGATGCTGCGTTCAGCAGCCTGGATGATAGGCATGTGGCAAGCACCACAAGCTTCACGAGCAACTCTCAGGTCAGAAGGGTTGATGAATCGAACAAACTCAGGAGAGTCCTCGTTGAGCAAGGTATAGCTGGCTCTCGGATTGGTACTGGATGGATAGGCCCAGGCATCAAGCAGAAGTGGCTGGACGTGTGATCGGTCGATGTAAGACTGGTAATCATCGGAGTACACAGGTCTGTCGAACGGGTAATTGATGGTTTTCAGAGACCATTTCTCATCTGGGGAATCGCCATGATGTTCGGACGATTCACTGGCATGAGAGTCTGCATAGCTGTCGCCATGATCTTCGTCGTGACCCCCACCATGACTATCAGGATATCCAGTACTATGCCTGTCGACCTTTTCGTGCCTGATGGGTGCTTCAGGTTCACCTTCCCAGACCACGCTACCATCACCACCGTGACAGTCGACGCAGCCCAGCACCACGGCACTGGATGCGTGCATGGTCTTGCGATCAGTCACAAGGTGGCAGCTGACACAACCCGTATTTTTCTGGTCAGCTTCTTCCCAGGTTTGATACGCCGGTGCATTGGGGTAGACCGGGTAGGTCACTTTGCGTGGTTTCTCACCCTCTGCCGCCATGGCCAGAGGAGTCAGACACAGGCTTAATGACACGAGTGCTAAATTACGAAAGGTCATGAATCTGTGCTCCTAATACGCAAAGATGATGTTGGCCAGTATCGAATACTGGGTATCATCGCCGTATAACTGTTTGAATCCTTTCCCAGGAATAAGTCCTGCCGCCGAAAGACGAACAATGATATTCTGAGACATGTAAGGCCGCCAGATCAGAGCCACTGATGCATCGATTCCGATCTCCTCATCGATGGGTCCCTGGTTTCTGGCAGCTTCAAGTATTTCGGTGGTGTCAAATGCCAGTCCATTGATGTTGAAGGACAGGCGAGTCTGCGGTGTCAGATCCAGATCAGCGCCGACTCCCAGTAACCAGAGTCCCGGGTTGTCAAAATTGGATTGCCCCAATTCACGGGACGATCGCAGCGATGGCAATACCGAGTTTCGACCGGTCAATTGTACGATCCCGCCTCCAACAAGCGGGACAGTCTGTCGAATCCAGTAGCTGGTGTCGGCTCCAGCAAAGACCGGGTTTTCGAATATGGCATCAAAACCGTTTGATTCGCCGTCAAAGGGGTCATCATCACCTGTGGCATACAGTGCTGAGAAACGCCATCGAATCCAGTCGGAGTCAAAGCCTGCTTCGGCAGCAAAGAATCCCGCTCTGATGTCAGTCTCACGATCCACGAAGACACCCGGAGTCAGGTTGCCATGTGCATAATATGCAGAAGCTGTCAGGTTCAGACGGCCAAAGTGACCGTCACCATTCAAACCGAAGTAGGTCACATCATATTCGCGAGGACGTTCGTTACCGAGCGATGAGGGACGGGCAATGAATCCATTTTCATCAAAGAAGAACGAGTTGTCGCGATTTCGATTATGAACAATAGTGCCCTGAGTGAAGAAGCCCAGCTTTGGCCAATCCTGAACGTATAGATTTGCCAGAAAAATATCATCGTTTCGGAAACCGGCACCCAGGTCGTTCAAGCCACTGTTGGTGTCTTTCTCGAGGCGACGGAACCAGGCGACATTGTACTGATAGAAATTATTGTCCCGATTACCGAATAGTCGAACACCGAATTGATTGTCCTGAAACAGAAAACCGCGAAAATCTGTGGAGAAAGGCTGAATGCCAATTCGCAAACTGTCAAAGTCAAATTTGGTCGAAACGTTACGCAAATGCTTGTCAACAAACAGTTCCTGAACACCAATAAACGAGTCTTCGCGTGTGCCTTCGTCAAGTCCGGGATTGACGTTCAGAAAACGTCGTTCATCCACTTCAACCCGGTTGTATTGCATGGCCAGAGTCAGTCTGTATTCATAGTCCGGTGGCCGAAAGACGGTATTTCCTTGATAGTAGACCGCACCAACAATGAAGGTTTGCGCAAAGACCAACTGGTCATTGTCACCGAAGATATCCAGTGCACCCGGACCGGTCGCCGACTGCAGGCCAACGGGCGTCGGAATACTGCGCGGCTCGATCACTGTGTCGGAGATTGCGAGAATATTCAGAAACCAGTCGTCAAATAGTGGTTTGTCGGCTTTCCATACATTCTGGTTGTAGGGATCCCACCAGTTCTCCTTTTGACCAAGTGAGTCCACAATTCTCCAGCGGTCGGGCAGGGGCACGCTGTACTCGCCAATATTACGAACAGAAACTGGCATCACCCGAGCCAGATCAATTTCAGGCGCTTCACGTTGCTCAGGTGGTGGATGTCCGGGTCGGCGTCTGATGACCTGACGTCTCAATTGATCATCAGCATCTGCAATGATCAAGCCGGCATTCAGGCCAGTGGTCAACATGGGTGATGCCGTCGTCAGTGATGGCAGAGCTACCATGACGGCCAGCAGAGTTATCAGAGCAGGACGGTGCTTGATCAGTTTGACTGTCATGATTATTTGCCCCCGCAGACGTTTTGTTCAGCACTGTCCAGGAATGGCGTCTGTGGACACTGTACATAACGTAACCGAACACCCTGAGGCGTCAGATTGTCAGCCCTGATTTCCGGAGCAGCATTGTTGATCGTGCCCAGTGTGAGTCCGGCATTATGCAGACCCAGAAACGAAATCATGTCGTCCTGATCAATGCCGTCTCCAGAGACACCGATGCCACCCACCAATTGATCACCTCTGTAAATGGGTACGCTGCCCGGAAAAATCTGAATACCATTGGGTAACCTGTCAAGGCCAGTGCAGTTCTGTGGCACATCTTCGGTGATCGGTGGCATATCGCCGAACACGCCGATGGCACCCAGATAAAAGACCACATGATTGATGACCGTATTGTAGACCAGGTCAAGTTGCAGCCCATCGGAGAATGGACTCCATTGATCGATGGGTTTGGAGAACGGTCCGTTGTTGCTGCCCTCAATACCATCCGGGAAGAACGGTCGTGACAAGTTACCACCTGAGCGATCTGCAAATGCGACTGCCCCGTCATCGAGTGCCGTTGGAGAACTGAGGAAATCCTTCGCAGCTTGCGCATAATCACCAATGGAAATGGTCTGAATCACACCGCTGCCATCTGCATTGATGTAATTGACATCAGCCGCACTGCGCAAGTCGCCGCCGGCATAGTCTCCGGAGAAGAACGATGCGGTTCTGGCTTTCTGGAGTGAGACGTCCGCACCGAAAATCGGCGCATCGCGTGTCCTTGCAATACCCAGGATTACGCCGTTGCTATCAACAACCGAGATGGTCACCCTGGCTTGTGTACCGAAAGGGCGGCGAATCTGAGCACGTGCGCGATTGGCGACGCTCAGGGCCTCATTGATCAGAGTTCGAACTTCCTGTTCGGTGAGCGCTCCTTCACCGCTGGTACCCGCTTGTGGCCTGAATCGTTCGACATTGTTTTGATCGACCAGGACAAAGGCATCCTGTCCTGGGTAGTCTTGTGTATCGGGTCGAATTCCGGATCCACTCTGGCCAAAGGCAGTGCCTGCTGACAGGGTTCCCGAGAAATAGCCGGGAGCCGGGATAACCGTTCCCATGACACCATCGATCGCTGCAAACGACGCAGCGTTCTCTGGTGAACTGGCCAGATCATTCGCGTCCACATCGGAAAAGCGAAAGGTTTTACCATCAACTGTGATCGTATTTGCACGACGATTCAGAGGCGCTGAGCGGCCAAATGTGCCAGCCACGGCAATCAGTTCATCACTGGCTCGGTCGAAATCCGAGACCACCAGGTCTACTCCATAAATGCCATCGCTTTCGACTCCAATGCCACCAACAGGGACTCCCTGGAAATACAACGGCAGCCCGCCGGGATCTGCCGAGAGGCCTAATGGAGATCGTTTAGGACCAACATCCACGCCGACGCCGTTGAATCTAAGACTGAAGTCTGAGCAGGGCAATTGACTGAACTGCACGCCAAACAATGGCCCGCCAGGCTGATTGGTCTCACCCGGATTAAAGTTTTCCTGGATAATTTGATTGGCCGTCCGAGTGGTAAATGCGTTTCCTTCCGAGGACAGGTACGCACCTGTAACCGCCTTGGCAATGGCCGACAGCTCACTTGGAATAATCGCAATTTCTTCCAATCCTCCAATTTGACCCTTGCCAGATCGAATCGTGGTGAAGTCCGGTGCGCCATTCATCTTGAAGATACCCAGAACGTTACCGACTCGGTCAACAATCGCGATAGTTGCCGGTGCAGATTGCGCGTTGGCCTCTGCGACTGCCTGAGCAAGAATTTGCTGAACGTCAGTGACCGCTAGCATCGACGCAGCGGTCCCACAGGATCCATCACATCCCTGATCACTGTTGCCCGTTGGTGGTGGAGGGCTGCTGCCGGGTACGTCAGACCCGCCGCCGCCTCCACAACCTGCCATTATTGTCATTGCAGCGATCGCTGCCATCAATACAGATCGGCCTTGTGTGACCATGGTGCTTCCCTCTTACTCTATCGTTCTCTAACCGCAGTCTTTCAGGGCTGCGATGCTGGTATATGGTAGACGTGACAACTGATACAGGTCGACGCAAGCTTGTTGCGGCTGTGCTCACCCCCGTGGCAACTGCGACAGTTGGCAATATCCGGCATCAGCACGTCATCGCTGCTGCTGGACGACTCGGCTGCATGGCATTCAACGCAGTTCATGGTCAAGTGTTTCTGATGTGTAAAGACCGCTTTCTTGTACCAGTGCCCAGCGACCCTGACTGGTTCTACTGACCAGCTGATGTCCCCGCCATTGGTCACTTGGTTCACAGTATGGCACACCGAACAGGCCTGACCTTCAAATAGACTCTGACCGACACGCCGTGCCTTGCCACGAGCCCACGCCAGTGCTTCCTGGCTTTCTGATCGATTCAGGCGGGCTCCAGGGCGACGGCGCTGACGAACTACCGCAGGTGCCGCGACGTCCTCATAACCGCCCGTCAGAGCCTTGTTTGCATAGAACTCATCAAGCATGTAGAGCACTTCTGAGACTTTGCCGTGAACGACCTGGCGCCCAGGAGCCTGCTGATCAAACGCCAATTGGTGACAATCCTGACACATCGTCTCGAAATCGACCGGTTCCATCTTCGCGCCACCGGGCTCAGCGACGTGACAACTGTCGCAGTTCAAGACACGCTTGCCTGACGGAGCGCTCAAACCGGACGGATCCAGATGCACGTCATGAGGAAACTTCAGATTCGAGTCCTCGACCAGTAAATCGCTGTTCAGCGGTTCGACACGCGGGGTGTAATTTCCTTCCGCGTCCCAGCCCGCCAGTTCGACGCTGAATTCGGGATGATTGGTGTCAAAATCGGCCGCATTGCGCAAGGTGGTCTTTTGATTGCTGCGTTCATCCAGATTGGTATGGCAGTCCTGACAGAGCTTCTGGTCAGTTCGAACCAGCCCGTCAAGTCCGTTGTGATCCTTGTGACAGAAGGCACATCGTGTCTCGGTCAGTTCCGGAAGCCCGAATTTATCGGCATCTGCATGATCTGGTGTGACTGAGTGACAGGCTTCACAGGCCTCATTCTTGACCATTTGGAAGGCTTTGGTGTGACAGGTAGAACAGTCTTCACCAAAGAAGTGGTGTGCCGCCTGCAAGGTACCGGCCGACCACTGACCATCGTCTGGAACAGGCATGGCACGTAGCTTTCCACTCATCCCGGGAATGAAATGACCGGCAATGGGTATCGCCAATGCTGTTGTGATCAGGACTGCGAACAGTATCCAGGACAAGCCTCGCTTGGAGAGTTTGGTTTGTTTCAGGGTGAAAGCGCGGTTGGTGTACTGAGCACCTGCCTTGTCATCCTTGCGCACGATTTCAGAGATTTCGATGGCACCATCATAACCAGCAGGGGGCTTGACGAGAGTCAGATGATTCTGTCCGATTTCAATAACTGAACCTGGCCCAATACCTGCGGCTTGTTCGAGACTGCCATCCACTCGAATTCCGGATGCAATCAGGGATTCGATTCGAAAACGATTGGCCTTCAATGGCCGAATTCTGGCATGTTCGAGTGCTACTCGCAGGTCCGAGAGAAACAGGCCTTGTCCTGCTGAACGGCCTATGCTGAGTACGCCGCCCTCGTAGGTCTCGTCGACGTGACTGACGTTACCCTTGCTTTTGCGTTTGATTGTTCGAAGTAGCCAGCGCATTCTCGTTTCCCTATTACCAGTAAAAGAACACTGACACAATGTGTGCAATCAGTGCCGCGAGCAGTGCCACCGTCATGGGCACATGAACGTAGAGCCAGATTTCCATCAGAGCCTGATACTGGATATCTTTGGACACCTTGGATGACAGCGTTTTCTTGCGCTGCAGCATATCCATCAGCGACCGCAGCTTGTCGGCATCATCACCTCCGGCATCTGCAAGAAAATCCACCATGGCAAACATGGTCGGCATTTCCTGTGTTTTAGGACCCTGATCCTTCAACTTGTCGAGCATTTCTCGAGTCGTGTCCAGCGCTTTCTGTGCGCCGTCCTTGGCGGTCAGTTGAGACCATACGCCGCCGCCAATTCGAGTATTTTCGATAGAGCGGAGCACCATGCCGTGTACCTTAGGTCCCAGTTTATCTGACAGACTCAAGGCCTCCTGATCCAGCGCATCGATTTCCTCCAGCATGGATTCTCGTGAGGTATTGGAACGGTTGCGAGTGATCAGATTCGGAAATCGAAGATAGACAAATACCCCGAAGAACCCGCTTAGAATGACCAGAACCATGAGCGTGTAGGCCAAGGTATGGATATTCAGTCCAAACTGGAATCCAGTGTGCAAGGTGGCGATCAGAATCAGCGATGTTCCCAGAAAGACATGCGCAGACAACCAGCCTCTGAGCGCACTGCTGGCGCTGTATGTGCGCTTGCGCAAGCCGAACCATGTCAGCCAGAAAATCAGCAATGCACCCACAGTACCCAGGGTATACCCCAGCCAGGTGCCACCATTGGGGCCATCGAACGGGTCATGAATGATATAAGCGATCAGTGACGCAGCCATCAGCAACAGTCCGACCCATAGCCAGCGGTAACGCGCGTAGGTCAGGAATGATTCATGCATGCGAGTTTCCTTGCATCGGTCGGGTGAAAATCGTCTTAGCCTTTGGATCGTGCATAGGTCGCGAGGTCCTCAGGGTTGATTCGAATCGCCGCTCCGGTCGGACATGAACGGACACAGGCCGGCCCCCCTTTGAGGCCCTTGCACATGTCGCATTTGACAGCGCGTTTCTCTCCGGTTGACTTGGTCTTGATATCGGGGTGTTCACCAGGACCTGGTCCTGCGCCAAACATCAACCATTGCAGTAATCCCGGCTTTTTCGGCGGTTTGGCCGCCATGTGAATCACGCCGTACGGGCAGTTTCGTTCACAGTTTCCGCAGCCAATGCAATTGTCCTTGATGTAGACCTCACCGTTGGAGTTACGGGTAATCGCATCGGGTGGGCAATCCTTCATGCAGTGCGGATGTTCACAGTGTCGACAGGACGTCGGGACGTGAACGGTGGCATAAGTAGGTCCGGCTTCGCGGTTTAGTCGCGAGGTTCCGTTATGTGTTTCGGCACAGGCGGTCTCGCAGTTATCGCAGCGAACACAGAGTGCTTCATCAATCAGCAAGATATCTGTCGCTTCGCCAACACCCTGAGAGATCAGGAAGGAGATCACGTCACCGCCTTCTGGCTGTGACTGCATTTGCAAATTGGAGGCCGCTCTCTGGCGATATTCTGCCTGCAGCTTGAGCCGCAGCTCAGGTTCCTTGAACAATAGTTGCTTGAACGATTCACCATCCAGTCGAATGGTCTGCGTGGCCACTGCGGCCTTGGCCGTCGCCGAAC
>QIKT01000125.1 GCA_003233095.1 Oceanospirillales bacterium
GTAAAGCCATGTTTCGTAATATGGCCACATCGCTGCTACAGCACGAAATTATCAAAACAACACTGCCCAAAGCAAAGGAATTGCGTCGGGTCGCCGAGCCCTTGATCACCATGGCAGGCGAAGATTCTGTTGCCAAGCGACGCCTCGCATTCTCACGTCTGAGAGACAAGGCAGTAGTGGGCAAATTGTTCACTGAAATTGGACCCCGTTACAAGGAACGTCCGGGTGGCTATACGCGGATTCTTAAATGTGGATTCCGTGCCGGCGACAATGCACCAATGGCCTATATCGAACTAGTCGGACGCCCACGCGAACAGGACGATGCAGAAGAGGCTTCTGGAGAGTAATACCAGCGGAACCATTCAGCTCCTGCGCGTCAAAAGCCTCAGCTTGCTGGGGCTTTTTCATGTCTGGCGTTAGCAGCCTGTTGGACTTAAGGAACCATCTGAACAAGTCATGGTCGGTTGTCTTGAGCTTCAAAATACGCCCCTCTGTGTTGCAGGAACCGAGCCATGGCACCACAATGACTCAGTTCCTGCGCTTTGATCGGAGTCATTTCCCGTCTCAATCCAATTCGCTCAAGACTTGTTCAGAGGCTCCTTGACATGATTTACTATGGAAAATCCGAGTTTGGTCAGATTTCACGATCTTTTTCGTTAAATAACGGTGCTATTCGCCTCAAAAGATCGTGAAATCTGACTCAAATCGACTTTTCCTCGCTACGACCTGTTAAGTCCGACAGGCTGCTTGCGGTTAAACTATGACCTACACAACCATTGATGATGGAACAATGCCCATGAATGCTCGTTTGATCTTTTCGCTGATATTTCTGTCTTGCGCAGGTTTGCTGGGCTATGCGTATTATGCCCAGTACGCCATGATGCTGGAGCCCTGTAACCTGTGCATACTACAGCGTGTGTGTTTCTTCGCACTGGGAATCGTGTCATTGATTGCAGCTCTGCACGGTCCGGCGCGCACTGGCCAAATGATCTATGCCTCACTCGCTTGGGTTGCCTCATTGCTAGGTGTGCTGATTGCCGGCCGACATGTCTGGATGCAGAGCTTGCCAGATGATGAAGTGCCTGATTGTGGACCTGGACTGAATTATATGCTTGATACCATGCCCATGTCCGAGGTCTGGAACAACCTGTTCAATGGATCTGGATCATGTGCTGACATCAGTTTGAAAATTCTCGGTTTATCAATGCCCGCATGGGTGCTGGTATGGTTTATCGCGCTGATACTGGTATGCTCTGGATTATTCATACAAGCGAAGCGAAAGCGATACTGAGATGACGACCAAAACTGTTCGAACTGTACAGCCTGCCAAAGATTGGAAGCCTGAATCATGGACAGACAAGCCAGCTGCCCAGCAGGTCAGATATCCCGATTCTGCTGCATTGTCCGATAGCTTGTTACAACTGTCCAAGCTGCCTCCTCTGGTCACCTCCTGGGAAGTCAATGCACTCAAACAGGACCTGGCAGAGGCTGCTGCAGGTCATCGGTTTCTTCTGCAAGGTGGCGACTGTGCAGAAACATTCGCAGCCTGTGAGCCCGGCATCATATCGAACCGCCTCAAAGTTCTTCTTCAAATGTCCCTGGTGCTTGTGCATGGGCTGAAAGTCCCTGTGGTTCGAGTGGGTCGTTTTGCCGGCCAATATGCCAAGCCTCGCTCATCAGACGATGAAACTCGTGACGGAGTTACCTTGCCAAGCTACAGGGGAGATCTGGTCAACGATATTGACTTTACCGAGTCGTCTCGCGTGCCTGATCCCAGGCGATTGCTCAAAGCGCACGCTCGATCTGCAATGACAATGAATTTTGTTCGTGGGCTGATCGACGGCGGTTTTGCTGACTTGCACCACCCTGAATATTGGGATTTGAGCTGGGCTGATCAATCGCCTCAGGCAGCTCAATACCAGCAACTGGTGGGTTCGGTGCAGGAAGCTATACGTTTCATGGAGATACTGGGCAATCAACGTGTCGGTGCGCTGTCGCGGGTCGACTTTTATACCTCACACGAAGCACTTCATTTGCCTTACGAGCAGGCTCAGACCCGTCAGGTTCCCCGCCAGTGGGGTTGGTACAATCTGTCAACGCACTTGCCGTGGATCGGCAAACGGACTGCCGAACTCGACGGTGCTCATGTGGAATACTTCCGTGGATTGAGGAATCCGATAGGCATCAAGGTCGGCCCGGAAATGACTCCCGATTGGCTTAACGGACTTCTGGATACCTTGAATCCCGATGATGAGCCTGGTCGAATCACGCTGATCCATCGTCTGGGTTATGACAAGATTGAACAGTACTTGCCCGCTTTGATCGATACGGTACAACAGAGCGGCAAGACCGTACTGTGGTGCTGCGATCCGATGCACGGCAATACCGAAACCACCCGCTTCGGGCACAAGACCCGTCAATTTGACAATATCCGCAAGGAAGTGGAGCTGTCGTTTGATATCCATGGTGATCACGAGTCTCGTCTGGGCGGTATCCACCTTGAATTGACTGGTGAGAATGTCACCGAGTGTACGGGTGGCGCACGCAAGCTGACCGATGAAGACCTCAAGCAGGCATACCTCACCACAGTGGATCCACGTTTGAACCATGAGCAGGCGCTCGAGTTGGCCATGCTGATCGTTGCCAAACGTCAGTCCGTCATGCCGATCGAATTGTCTTCCTGATCGTCGATCCCCTGCCTCTTCGGGCAGGCGGGGGTTCAGTCCCGGTTATGCTTAGGGAGCCTCTGAACAAGTCGTGACCGACTGTCTTGAGCGTCAAATCCGCCCACTTTGTGTTGCATGAACTGAGCCATCGCACCACGATGACTCAGTCCATGCGCGTTGATTGGACCCATTTGCCATCTCAATCCAATCCGCTTAAGACTTGTTCAGAGGCTCCTGAGCACCTGTTTTACCCTGGTGTATCGTCTTTGCTGCTACCGGGGCCATGAGCTATACTCAATTCAGGAGAGGACACCGGGGGGGATCTGGTGACGCACAAGCTGCTCAAGCATTGGCTGTTCATGGCAACGGTTGGCACGGCATGCCGGATTCAAGCTGAGATCATCACGATATCCACTGCCTACTACCGAGCATTGACAGCGCAGGCGACTGTTTCAGAGTCCTGCAGGGTCATCGAATCTCGTTCCCTCCATTGACGTCACATGACTATCAATCATTCCAGGAGATAAGGCTATGTCAGGCAGCGGTTTGGTTCCAAAATTGAAAGATGGCAAGATCAAGGGGTCTGATCTGTTTATCAAGGCTCTGGAGAATGAAGGTGTCGAGTACATCTTTGGCGTTCCTGGAGAAGAGAACCTTGATCTACTGGAATCATTGCGTGAATCCAGCATCCAGCTGGTCCTGACGCGTCACGAACAAGGGGCGGCATTCATGGCCGCAACTTATGGTCGCCTCACTGGTCATACGGGCGTGTGTCTGGCCACGCTCGGCCCTGGGGCAACCAACTTTGTCACTTGTGCCGCCTATGCTCAACTGGGCGCTATGCCAATGATGATGATTACCGGTCAGAAACCGGTCAAGAAATCCAAGCAAGGTCGCTTCCAGGTGCTTGATACCGTCGGCATGTTCAAACCGATCACCAAATTTGCAAAGCAGATTGTCAATGCCAATACCATTCCATCGTTGATCCGCGAATCGTTCCGACTGGCTGAAGAAGAACGCCCGGGCGCAGTTAACCTGGAGCTGCCCGAAGACATTGCAGATGAGTACACCGACAACCAGAGTGTATTCATCCCGTCGCATCCGCGTCGTCCGGCTCCCGATCAGAAATCGATTGTTGCCGCGGTCAAGATGATTGAAGAAGCCAAGATGCCGTTGCTGCTGGTTGGCGCAGGTGCCAACCGCAAGCGGATCGTCGAAGGACTGGAAAGTTTTGTCGAGAAAACCGGGATCCCGTTTTTCAATACGCAAATGGGCAAGGGCGTTCTCAGCGAATTCCACGACCTCTATATTGGTACAGCGGCACTGTCGGATACCGATTATCTGCATTGTGCCGTTGATCGTTCGGATCTGGTGATCAATGTGGGCCATGATGTGATCGAGAAGCCGCCATTCTTCATGGAGCAGGGCGGCAAGAATGTGATTCACATCAACTTCAATTCTGCTGAAGTGGACGATGTGTATTTCCCGCAGCTTGAAGTCCTGGGTGATATTGCCGCGTCCCTCGAAGGCATCACAGCTTCTATCACAAAACAGGACCACTGGGAGACCGAATACTTCATGCGTGTGCGTGATCGTGTCCTCGAGTCCATTCAGGAAGGCGCCGATGATCTGAGTTTTCCGACCAAGCCTCAGCGGCTGGTGGCCGACGTTCGACGTGCCATGCCTGAAGACGGCATCATTGCCCTGGACAATGGCATGTACAAGTTATGGTTTGCGCGCAACTATCGCGCCTATCAGTCCAATACCGTCCTGCTTGATAATGCGCTCGCGACTATGGGCGCAGGCCTGCCATCGGCGATGATGGCCTCCATGCTGTATCCCGATCGCAATGTCATGGCGATTTGTGGTGATGGTGGTTTTATGATGAACTCGCAGGAAATGGAAACTGCGGTGCGGATGAAGATGAACCTGGTGGTTCTTATTCTGCGTGATGATGGTTACGGCATGATCAAGTGGAAACAGACTGGCGGCGGCTTTCCGACCTTTGGCCTGGACTATGGCAACCCTGATTTCGTCAAGTACGCCGAGTCCTACGGCGCACATGGTCATCGGGTTCAAAGGACCGAAGACTTCGAAGGCATGATCAAGGATTGCTTCAAGACCGGTGGGGTCCATCTGATTGATGCCCCTGTGGACTACTCGGAAAACGTCAAGGTGCTGATCGACGAACTCGCAGAGAAAGTCTGCCTGCTCTAGCAGCCTGTCGGACTTAACGGGTCGTCGCGAGGAACAGTCGATTTGAGTCAGATTTTTCGATCTTTTGAGGCGAATAGCACCGCTATTTAACGAACAAGATCGGGACATCGGGACAAACTCGGGTTTTGTGCAGCAGATCACCTCAAGTCCGACAGACTGCTAGTCAGCATCCATTTGATGTTTGGTGTACAGCAGCCGGCCCGTGATTTCATGGTTCGGCTGTTGTGCCATACGGCTCTCTATTTATCACCCACCTCAACCAGGAATTGCCCATGAGTGATCAGAACAAACACCACAAGACCGGTTATGAGCGACTGCTCGATCCATCCTTGAACAAATCCACTGCCTACAGCGAAGAGGAGCGTGATCGTTATCATCTTCGTGGTCTCTTGCCGCCCAAGACCTTCACCATCGAAGAACAGAAAAAGCGTGTTCTGGCGAATCTGCGCCGCAAGGATTCGGACATCGGTAAGTACATTTTTCTGCAAGGACTGCATGATCGCAATGAGACCCTCTACTACAGCCTGGTGATCGACAATATCGTTGAAATCATGCCCTTGATCTACACCCCGACGGTTGGGCATGCATGCAGCCAGTTTGCCGATATCTTCCGGCGGCCTCGTGGCTTGTACATCACACCCAATGACAAGGGCAAGGTGACCGAGGTCCTGCGCAACTGGCCGAAGAAGAACGTTCGAGTCATCGTCATTACCGACGGGCAGCGCATTCTGGGTCTGGGTGATCTGGGTGCAAACGGGATGGGAATCCCGATCGGCAAGCTGTCATTGTACGTCGCTTGTGCTGGCATTCACCCATCCGAATGCCTGCCAATCATGCTCGACGTCGGTACCGGCAATCATCAACTCAGGGACAACTCGATGTATCTGGGTCTGAATCAGGAGCGTCTCGTCGGTGAACCGTATGACGAGTTGGTCGATGAAATCATCAACGGCATCAGCGAAGTCTATCCTGAGGCGCTGATTCAGTTCGAGGACTTCCTGACCCCCAATGCCTACAAACTATTGCATCGCTATGAAGAGCAGGTGCTGTGCTTTAACGACGACATTCAGGGCACTGCCGCGGTGTCACTGGCAGGACTGATTGCAGCGACCCGCATTTCAGGCACTGCCATGAAGGATCAGCGCATCCTGTTTCTCGGCGCTGGTTCGGCCGCCACCGGTATCGGCGGGTTGATCGAAGAGGCGCTGGTTCGAGAAGGACTCAGCGAACAAGACGCTCGCAAGCGACTGTGGTTCTGCAATTCCAGTGGCTTGCTGACCGCGTCGTCGGATCGGATCGCAGATCACAATCGGCGATATGCACATGAGCACGAACCCATGTCGATGCTGGAGGCGATCAAGACCCTCAAGCCGACCGCATTGATTGGTGCGACCGGACATGCCGGCATCATTAACGAGCGGGCCGTCAAGCTGATGAGCGCGATCAATGATCGCCCGGTCATTTTTGCCTTGTCCAACCCTACCTCCAAAGCTGAGTGCACGGCGCAGGAAGCCTATGACTGGTCTGATGGTCGTGTCATCTTCGCCAGTGGCAGTCCGTTTCCTCCGGTGGAGTTCGATGGCAAACTGTATCGGCCAGGGCAGGGCAACAATGCCTATATTTTCCCCGGGATTGGCTTGGGTGCCATTGCCTGTCGCGCCAGCCGAATTACCACGGAGATGTTCCTGGCCTCGGTGCATGCACTGGCATTGACGGTCGCACAGTCGGATCTTGATGCAGGCTCGATCTATCCGCCGCTGTCGGATATTCGCGAGGTGTCGCTGAAGTTGGCGGTGGCGGTTGCTGAGCAGGCCGTGATCGATGGTGTGGCTCAGGCCTCGTCGGACGACTGGACCTCCACCATTGGAGCCATGATGTATCAAGCGAATTATCCCGACTGAGAGGCTTGATTGACGGACATAAAAAAAGCCCCGATCAGGGGCTTTTTTTATGTCGCGTTCTGGCGCGGTTCAGTCTTCGAAACCATCGGCAAACAATGGTGTTTCCCGGGGGCTCAAACCTGGCACCATATAGACAGTACCGTCCTGGTCTGTTACTCGAATCAGGTCATCGAACGGCGAAACTGCGCTGACGACCTCGAACTGAATCAAGGTGCCCCACAACTGAGCGTCTGCGGCATTTGCAGCAGTCCAGGTGATTGCTGCGGTGCTGTTGATCACTACAGGCCAGTCATTGGCAGCGTCGTGATCCTCATCGTCAAACGCACTGCTCAATGGGGGACTCTGAATTCCGACCGACAGGTCTGAAAAACCTATCGTGTAGTCGTGATTCATCAATCCATAGGTATATCGGTACTGCCCAGGCGAGATTTCATCCGCGCGACTTGCCAGCGTGAAATGTCCGTTTTCATTGGCGGTCATTTGGCTCGTTTCGTTGCTGCCTGGGGCACTGGGGTTGATCCATCGATTGATCATGGGGCCTTCTGTGAAGGGGCCATCAAAGGGAAAGGACCAAGTGGTGCCGCTGCCGGTTGGAATGACTTTCTGGGTGCCCATCGAGTTGAAAATATTGATGTCATCACGGATGACATACCAGCCTTCCAGGAAATACTCGGCGTTTGCTGTGGTCAGATCAGCTATGTCCACATATAGTCGGCGCTCCAGTGTGCTGAAAGGAATCGAGAAGATCTCTTCTGTACACGGACCAGGTGCTGTGCCGTTTGGTGCAAAAATTGACCCACATTGCTCCCAGATCGAGGTGTTGGCATCGACTTCTTCACGAATGCCAATATCCGCTGGGCTGTTGTTGTTGCCCACGCCATATGTATCTTGACAGGCACCACTGTTGACCGGACTGTTGTCCGCCCACAGGATACTCCCGCCTGAACAGGTGCAGCTGGTGTTGACAGTAAGGAATGCATGCTTGAGCCCCGAGGCGCCTAGTTGCTCCAGTTGACCGTCGACCAGGCGATACAGATTCCACACCAGGAACGGATGCTGATCCATGCCATACGGTTCCGGAAAGTCGTCTGCACCGGTGGTAGTGAACTTGTCATACCAGGGCACATCAGCCGTACCGATGTTCTCGAGTGTTGCTGAAGGGGCAATGGCAATCTGCCCCCCTGAACTGTTGACCTGCTGGACTGTATTCATCGCTATCAGAGAGACGTCAGTTTCGAAGTTCACCCCATCGTGCCATTGAGCGTTTGCGGCACTGCAACTGCCAGCCTGCTGTTTGGCTGACAGCATGATATTCAGCGGGACCTGCAATTGGGTTTCCAAGTAGGCGACGCCCAGACTGAAACCGGACATCTGCGGTCGATCCAGTCTGTTGGCAGCCTCGTGAGTCAGGTTGATGTCCATGTTTTTGAGGCTCAGCACTTCGTCGTCGAGCTGAACCTTGGAATGAATATGGGTCAATATGAACCAGGCAAAGTCATTCTCATCGACGACCTTCAGCGTCAGGTTATCATCGGGGTTGGGCACGATAGACAGGCTGTTCAGCTGAACTCCAGCAGCGTGTGTGCCGACAGTCAGAGGGCCTGCGAGTGTCAGCCTGCCATCTGAATACCCGTCGAATGCGCCAGCAGGGGCCCAGATCGACAAGGTTGATTGAGGCCTGAGTGATATCTGCAAAGCCTGCCGGGTATCTGATGAATCGCTCAGAATTTGCAGTTCAAAATCCCGAAGCAGATCCTGGTTGAAATCCAGTGTGAGCTGGCCGCCGTGTACGGACCATAGATCGTCAGCGGTCACTTCCAAGCCGCTGTTTGGGGGCAGACTTGCGGCCATGACGTTGAATGACAGACTCAGCGCCAGCAAAGCCAGTGTAATGTTTTTCATTAAAATCTCCACCTTTAGACGTTGTAACAACTCGACACCATACACTTTATTTATCCGGAAAGATGTGAAGCAGCAGTGAAATATCGCCGCGTCCTTCCTTTCAATGAATTTATTTCAAAAATCAGGTAGTCTTTGCACTTGGAATTGATGGTTGCACGTCACCATTCCAAAGGGGAATCAATGCTGCTTTTTGCAGGATCAATACGCACCTAACGCCTTTTCAATCTGGAGTCTCGCTATGACAGGTCGGCCGTTATCGCCTCATCTGCAGGTGTACAAGCCTCAACTCACTTCGATGTTGTCGATCCTGCACCGCGCTAGCGGTGCCACGCTTTACATGGCATCGCTGCTGATGGTGTACTGGCTGTTTGCCCTCGCCAGTGGCAGCACTCATGCTGATGCACTGAACAGCGGCTTGACCGAGTGGTGGGGCAAGATTGTTCTCTACGGGATTCTGTTCTGTGTCTACTACCATCTCGCCAACGGTTTGCGGCATCTGATGTGGGATACCGGCAAGGGGCTGGACCTGAAAACGGCCTACATGACCGGCTGGCTGGTCGTTGTCTTCAGTCTGGTGGCGACCGCAGTGACACTATTGATGATGATGGGAGGTGTCCAATGAACCATGTTCACCCACTCGCTAAAGTCAAAGGCACAGGTAGCGCCAAGTCCGGTGTGCATCACTGGTGGATGCAGCGCCTGACTGCCATCGCTCTGGTCCCGCTGACGATCTGGTTCGTAGGCTCCATGCTGGGCCTGACGGCTGGAGACAATGCGGTGTTGGCAGTTCGTGTCTGGTTGGCAGAGCCATTGAATGGTGTCCTGTTGTTGGCCTGGGTGATAGCGATGATCTATCACGGCCAACTCGGCATGCAGGTGATCATTGAGGATTATATACACAATCATGTGGTTGAGGTTTCGCTGCAGATCATCAACAAACTCGTTGCCGTTCTGGCAATTCTGATGACCGTAGTCACCGTCTTCAAACTCATCTCGGGAGATGTTTCGTGAGCCAGATTGGAAATCAAGCCTATACGCTCGTAGAACACAAGTATGACGTGGTTATCGTTGGTGCTGGCGGGGCAGGGTTGCGGGCCACCATGGGATTGGCTGCAACGGGTCTATCGACCGCTTGTATCACCAAGGTGTTCCCGACGCGCAGTCACACGGTGGCGGCGCAGGGTGGCATGAGTGCTGCTCTTGGCAACATGGGTGAGGATGACTGGCGCTGGCACATGTACGACACCATCAAGGGGTCGGACTGGCTCGGTGATCAGGACGCGATCGAATACATGTGTAAGGAAGCGATTCCTTCGGTGATCGAGCTGGAGCACTACGGCGTGCCGTTCTCTCGCACTGAAGAAGGCAAGATCTATCAGCGGCCCTTTGGCGGCATGACCAAGAATTTCGGACAGGGCACGGCTCAGCGAACTTGTGCAGCCGCAGATCGGACCGGACATGCGATCCTGCACACGCTCTACCAGCAGTCGCTCAAGCACGATGCTCAGTTCTATATCGAATACTTCGCCACAGACTTGCTGATGGATGACGAGGGAATTTGCCGAGGCGTGCTGGCGCTGGACATGAATGAAGGTAAACTGCATTTGTTTCGAGCTCAGGCAGTGATCTTTGCTACCGGGGGCTATGGACGCGCCTGGTTCTCCGCAACATCGGCACACACCTGTACCGGCGACGGCAATGGCATGATCATGCGGGCTGGCTTGCCCATGCAGGATATGGAATTCGTTCAATTTCACCCCACCGGCGTCTATGGGGCCGGGGTACTGATCACCGAAGGTGTTCGAGGTGAAGGTGGCTTCCTGACCAATTCCGAAGGCGAGCGATTCATGGATCGCTATGCTCCCAGCGCCAAGGATCTGGCCTCTCGGGATGTCGTCAGCCGATCGATGACCATGGAAATTCGCGAGGGCCGTGGCCACGGACCCAAGAAGGATCACATTCATCTGAACCTCAATCATCTGGGTGCAGATGTCATCGAAAAGCGCCTGCCCGGGATTGCCGAAACGGCAAAAATCTTTGCCGGTGTGGATGTCAGCAAAGACCCGATTCCGGTGATTCCCACCGTGCACTACAACATGGGCGGTATTCCAACCAACTATCACGGCGAAGTGGTCACCCGACGCGGTGACGATGCCGAATCGGTGGTGCCCGGTCTGTTTGCTATTGGCGAGGCGGCCTGTGTGTCGGTTCACGGTGCCAATCGACTCGGCTCAAACTCATTGCTCGATCTGATCGTGTTTGGTCGGGCGGTAGCGCATCGCTGCGCCGAAATTCTGACACCGAATGCCCCGCAACCCAAAGTCTCGCAGGAACGCATTGATGAGATCGTCGGTCGCTTTGATACGCTCAGGCACGCTGATGGCGATACCTCAACAGCTCGAATTCGCGACGAAATGCAGGACGTGATGCAGAATCATGCTGCCGTGTTCAGAACCGAAGAGACCTTGAAAGAAGGCTGCGAGAAAATGCAGGCCGTCCGCGCTTCGTTTGCCGACGTCAAGGTGCATGACCGATCGATGATCTGGAACTCGGATCTGATCGAGACTCTGGAGCTTCAAAACATGCTGGACTGCGCGGTGACCACGGTCGAATCGGCCTATAACCGCAAAGAGAGTCGCGGAGCACATGCCCGTGAGGACTTCAGTGATCGGGATGATGACCAATGGATGAAGCACACCATGAGCTGGATCGGTGACGACGGCAAGGTCACGTTTGACTACAGGCCAGTGCATCTGTTCACCCTGACCGATGAAGTCGAGATGGTTCCACCCAAGGCACGCACCTACTAGAACCCGTTGGCACAACGCGCCAACAGGCGATGAGGAGAGACGAATGGCAGAGTTTCGCTTACCGAAGAATTCCAGAATCAGCAAGGGCAAGTTATGGCCGGCTATTGCTGGCAGCAGCAACACCAAGACGTTTCGCATTTATCGATGGGATCCGGACAGCGGTGAGAACCCGCGTCTGGACTCCTACGTCATTGATCTGGATGACTGTGGACCGATGGTGCTCGATGGTCTGCTGAAGATCAAGAATGACATCGATCCAACGCTCACTCTCAGGCGCTCCTGCCGTGAAGGCATCTGTGGCTCCTGTGCGATGAACATTGACGGCACTAATACGCTGGCTTGCACCATCAACATGAATGACGTCAAGGGCGACGTGAAGGTTTATCCGCTACCGCATATGCCGGTAGTCAAGGACCTTGTGCCGGATATGACGCATTTCTATGCGCAGTACGCGTCGATCAAACCATGGATTCAGACCGACAGTGTGGCGCCGCCTGACAAGGAGCGTCTGCAGTCGATCGAAAACCGCGAGAAGATGGATGGTTTGTATGAGTGCATTCTGTGCGCCTGTTGTTCCACGTCTTGCCCCAGCTACTGGTGGAATGGCGATCGTTACCTCGGCCCTGCCATTCTCCTGCAGGCCTATCGCTGGCTGGCAGACTCACGTGACGAGGCGGCTGGTGAGCGTCTGGACGAACTGGAAGACCCGTTCAAGCTGTATCGCTGTCACACGATCATGAACTGCACCAAGACCTGTCCGAAAGGCTTGAATCCTGCCCTCGCGATTGCTGAAATCAAGAAGATGCTGGCATCGCGACAAGGTATTTGATGACAGGTACAGCATGATTCAACCGCTAAAACCGTCCGGTAATCCGGGCGGTTTTTGTATCTGAATCAACGATTTGTGAAATAATTCCTGCGTTTTTTTTCACGCTGATCCCACATTGAAGTAATCGATCCGTATGCTGGCGGTCTACTACTACATATTAACGCGAGGAATGCGCATGATTGCACTGATGAACCGAATGCAGGACCTGATGGGCGGCTTGCAGAAATTGAACTTTGTCGCACCACTGTTGCTGCGCCTGTATCTGGCTCCAGTCTTCTGGGTGGCAGCGAACAACAAGTGGAACCCATTCGACTCGTCCTCCTCGCTCGATGGCACGATAGGCTGGTTTGCAAATTCACTCGAACTACCTCTGCCGACACTCATGGCCTATATGGCCTGGGCGACGGAGTACTTCGGTGCGATCCTCCTCCTCATCGGCTTTGGCACACGCTGGATCTCCATCCCGCTGATGTTCACCATGATTGTCGCAGCGACTACGGTTCATTGGCAGAACGGCTGGCAAGCGGTCGCTTCAAGTTCCAGCGCGTTTGCCTCTGACAAACTCGGTCCGTTCCAATTTGAAGATGGTGGTGCTGCAGGTGAAAAGCTCAGAGCGGCACGTTCATTGCTTGAGGAACATGGCAACTACGACTGGCTAACAGAAGCAGGCAACTTCGTGATCTCCAACAACGGCATCGAATGGGCCGCGACCTACTTCATCATGCTGCTGGGCCTGTTCGCCCTGGGTGGCGGCAAGTTTGTCAGCGTGGATTACTTTGTGAACAAGCGGTTCAGGGATGTTCGATAAGAGACGGGTTGCTTTCTGTCGATCCGGGTCATCTGGATCGGCAGATATCCACAATACAGTGACAAACCCAGGCGTCGATCAGTGAAGAAATACGCACCACTTGTGCCGAAGTTACGTTCAGCGAGTCATTGTGAGCTGTCATTGCTGAAACGAGGGCTCTGAGTCATCATTGCCTGCTAGGATTCAAGTCTGACAAAGTTTCAATATTAGCTTCAGAGACCTTGGGGAACCTCCAGAAACCGTAACGAGCGGTTCGAGTGCAAGGCGCACGGAGCACAGGAACCGCAGTGTACTTAGGCTTTACATGAGGATTGTGAGCACCGCGCAACGCCGCAATCGGACCGCGCAGCAGGTTTCTAGAGGTTCCCCTGATTTATTGCAGGCGCGTCAGCAACCACGCTTTGGCGAATCGCCACTTGCGAGGTATGGTGACTTCCGAGCACTGACAGACTTCGGCGATTTCATCACCGGTCAGTCCTGAAAAGAACTTCATCCCGACAATATCTACACAAATGGGATCGACACCTTTAAGGCAATAAGAGCTTCGTCTATGGAGCCTCTGAACAAGCCTTAAGCGAGTTGGATTGAGAGGGAAATGCGTTCGATCAAGGCGCATGAGCTGAGTCATAGTGCTGCTATGGCTCAGCTCATGCAACGCCGAGCGGGCGTATTTCACACTCAAGACAGCCGATCACGACTTGTTCAGAGGCTCCCTGGTGCTGAAAGTTGTGCTTCATTGCAGTTTTTTGACGTGTTTCGGTATATTCTTGTGCGCTTGGATAGTCAACGCTGTCATTGAGGGCAGCCAGGCTTTGGTAAACATGCTTGAGATGCAAACCCCCTATGCTTCAATTTAAGTGTTTCTTTCAGTTCGCGCTGGTGTTGATCATGGCCATCAGTCAGGCAGTCAGTGCCTATCCAGGCACATCTGCGCACGTAACCCAGGGTGGGATGACAGACCTGACGCCCGAAGGCACACAACCCGGTTTGAATTTTGAGTTGGAACCACCTAACAACTGCAGCACCTGTCACAAGGCATTGAGCACAGCCACTCCGGATTTCAATTATCTGCCGTCATCGACATGGGAAGGCAGCATGATGGCCAATGCGACCCGCGACCCGTTGTTCTGGGCCGCACTGGACATTGCGAACAATGATGTTCCAGGGATTGGTGACTTCTGTCTGCGGTGTCACACACCCAGCGGCTGGTATGGCGGCCGGGTGGCCAAGGATGGGGCGGGATCGATTGTTGATGGCACGGACGGTTGTCTGTTGCTGGGCGACATGACGACAGAAGATAACATGGATAGTGACTACTCCGGGGTAAGCTGTCATCTCTGTCATCGTCTGGACCCGACCGGTCCTGACGGCGAAACAGCAGCCATCGGCAGCGGAATTCTCTGGGTAGATGATGAAGACTGTGATCAGGGTTTCGGGCCGTGTCGCAAAGGCCCCTACGACTACCCGGACAATCATCCGAATGAGGCGCCGCACGCCTGGTCGCGTTCAACTCACATCCTGTCTGCTGGATTTTGTGGCGCTTGCCACGATATCTCTTCACCTGTGCTGACGGGGAATACACCGCTGGTGACACAACTGGTTGATGGTGTCAGCACGGGACGGGCCATGCCCCTCGAACGTACCTATACCGAATGGATTCTGAGTGACTTTGGTGCAGAGCTGTTCAACGATGGCGGTGGTGAGAGAGGCGACAACGGTCTGTTGGTGACGCCGGTCAACAATTCTTGCCAAGGCTGTCACATGCCTTTGCTGGATCAGGATGATGCACTGGTGTGTCGATTTACAGACCCTGGGTCACGAACAGACGCGGGCCGAAGTCATCTGATCGCTGGCGGTAGCAGTTGGATGCCTCAGGTACTCAAGGCCTTGTATGGCGATGACCTGAATCGAAACGAAGCGTTTGACGCAGCGACAGCCGCTGCGCTGAACATGCTGCAGAACAATTCAGCGGAAATCAGCCTGAGCGATGCCGGTAGCACGATCATGATGGGGTCTGTCAACGTCCGCATTACCAATCTGACTGGACACAAGCTTCCGACTGGATATCCGGAAGGGCGTCGAATGTGGCTGAATATTCAGGCCAGCGATGCCGATGGAGCGCTGGTGTTCGAGAGCGGTGCTTATGACCTTGCGACTGCCATTCTGACTGAGGACCCTCAAGCGAAAGTCTATGAAATATTGCAGGGGATCTGGAACAGTACCGACAATGAATGCGTGACCGAGCAAAACGGCAACAAGGTCTTCCACTTTGTACTGAACAACTGCATTGCCAAAGACAATCGCATTCCACCACTGGGGTTCAAGGGCGCGACCAATCCCGAGGTGGCTCCAGTGGGGATCACCTATCCATTCGAGGATGACCGTCCCAATGTGTTGGTCAACTATGACGAAACCCCTTATCAGTTCGCGATTCCTGTTGGTGCGGTTCTACCCATCACGGTCACAGCGGCTCTGAAATATCAGTCCGTCAGCAAGGAGTACATCGACTTTCTCGCTGATGAGTCATCAGCGCAGGGAATCCCAAGCGAGAACCAGATGTGTAATCGCACCAGCGATGTTGGACCAGGTGACCAATCTCGCAGCCAATTCATGCAGCAGATCTGGAATGATAATGGCAAATCAGCGCCAGTCGATATGGTGACTACATCATTGGAGGTCAATCCTCAATGAGAATCTGTTTGCTGGTCCTGCTGCCATGATCCCTGAATACAGCGATACGTCTGGCGTATGGAATATCGACGATTGTCAGATGGACGCTTCCAGGTGGGTCAATGGCGAATCTCTGGTGGATGCTAAACAGGCTGGGCAGGATATGGTGTTCTGGTATCGAACAGCGGTTACTGATGTTCTGAATGCCGGCGTGGTGTGCAAGACCGGTGGCCCGATTCTTGAACCCATCGGTGATTGGCAAATTGGTATTCTATTCGGAGATAGCTTCGAGTGGTTCATCACTGAGTCTGCTGCGATATTGAGTGTCGATAAATGACTAGACCAGTCTGGCTACGATGGCCCATTCCCGGAATTGCGCTGGCAACTCTGGTCTTGGTGGTGGGCTATCTGTTGATCAGGCAGCCCACTGAATTGTCTCAGCAGGAGGGCGCAGATTCGGATCAGAACGAATGGGTCCGACCTGGCCTTCAGGCTGAATCAGAGCGCCTGGCTGTCCCGGATGCGGTTGAACTGGAAGCAATTCGAGTTCAGCGGCAACTGAATCAACGGCAGGAAGCTCTGGCGTTTCCGGAGCAAGCTCTGGAGGCTGAGCAGTCTATCCTGGGTGGACAGAGTCAACAGATGCATCAAGATGCCCGGCAGGCAACATGGCTGGCCAACGGCCTGAGTCTGGCCACAGCTCATAAAATGGTGGTCGCTGAATCCTTCATGATGGAAGGCACGTTTCCTCAAGACAACGAGGAAGTGGGTTATCCAGCGGCGGTCGAGTTTGCTGCCGACGGGGTCAAGTCGATCGGCATCATTGAAAACGGCATTATCCTGATCGTCTATGATCAGAAGACCGGCAGGGACAATGGTACCATCTTGCTGACGCCGACCTGGAAGGCGGCGATCGGTCGGCTTGAATGGCGTTGCACTACGAGCGATTACCCACTGATCGAGAACTCAATGCGATCCTGTCACTATGAAGGCTGATCGCCGAGCAAAGTCTGGCTGACAAGCATAAAAAAGGCGCTCACTGAGCGCCTTTTTTATTGGGCCAATGGGCCCGATTTATCCCTTGGGCGTCAGTTGCATCTTCAAGTACGTGTAAATCAGTGCATACAGATGTGCTGACTGGGCATTGTTCGATGCGCCGGCATGTCCACCTTCGGTGTTCTCGTAATACAGGACGTCATGCCCCTGTTCCTGCATGCGAGCAACCATTTTACGAGCATGGGCAGGATGGACTCGATCATCACGTGTTGAGGTGGTGAAGAAGACGCGAGGGTACTCCTTGTCCTTATCCAGGTTGTGATATGGCGAATAGGTACGAATGTAGGACCACATGTCCGGCTCGTCCGGGTTGCCGTACTCGGCCATCCAACTGGCACCGGCAAGCAGCTTGTTGTAGCGCTTCATGTCCAGCAGTGGCACAGCGCAGACGACGGCATTGAACAGATCAGGTCGCATGGTGAAGACCGCTCCCACCAGCAGTCCGCCATTGCTACCACCCATGATGCCCAGATGTTTGGGCGAGGTGACCTTGCGCTCGATCAGGTCCTCGGCGACGCTGATGAAATCATTGAATGCGACGTGACGATTCTTCAGCAGGGCCGCCTGATGCCAGCGCGGCCCATACTCGCCGCCACCGCGGATATTTGCCAGCACGTAAATGCCGCCATCGGCCAGCCAGCTGCTGCCGATCGAGCCTGAATATCCCGGCAGCCGAGACACCTCAAAGCCGCCATAGCCAGACAACAGGGTTGGATGAGAGCCGTCAAGCCTGATGCCCTTCTTGCGAATGACGAAGTAGGGAATCCGCACACCGTCGTCAGCTGTGGTAAATAACTGCTCGACCAGCATATTTTCGGCATCAAAAAAGGCGGGCAGTTGATGGCTCTCGGTCAGTGTCAGAAACTTGGCATCGAGCAGGAGCTGGGTGGTTGGCTTGAGAAAGCTCTCATAGGACACAAACAACTGATTGTTGGAGTCGCTCTCGCCGGTCAGCTCAATGCTGCCAAACCCGGGCAGGGGAATACGAAGGCGTTGCCAACCCTGGTCGGTCTTATGGTAGCGATACAGCGATTGATTGACATCGCGCATCACGGTCGCGATCAGATAGTCCTGGGTGGTGGCGATGGACTGAACAGAGCTTGCCTCATCAGGCGCAATGATCGTGGTGAACGCATGGGAACCAGCCAGCAGTTCATCCATGCCGATGCTGATGATGCTGCCTTGAGTCAATGTCTTCGAGGCGGGGGTCCAGTCTTCCTTCAACTGAACAATCAACTCGTTGTTCAGAATGGTGGAGACTTCTGCGCTTTGGGGAATATCCAGTGGGGTCAGCTTGCCGTCCCGATAGAGCAGATAATTGCGCGAGTAGAAGCCGATACCGTGATACAGAAACGGCCATTCATTTTGCTTGTCGTGGAACACGCCGCTGAATACGCCCAGGTCGGTCGCGCTGGCTTCATGAATGATCGGTGCATCCTTGAGTTCCGAGCCTCGTTTCCACACTCGGGTCACTCTCGGGTAGCCCGAATCGGTCATGCTGCCTTCGCCCATATCTGTGCCGACCAGCAGGGTATCGATATCCAGCCAGGAGACCGCGCTCTTGGCTTCGGGAAGATGAAAGCCTTTGTCGACGAAGCTTCGGGCTTTCAGGTCAAACTCACGGATGACCGTGGCGTCAGCCCCGCCGCGCGACAGTGAGATCAGGCATCGATCGTGTTCCGGGTAGCGGCAATCAATGCCTTTGTAGACCCAGTTTTCATCGTCTTTTTTGGCTAGCGCGTCGATGTCCAGAACGGTATCCCAGTCGGTCTTGTCGGCCAGATAGCTCTCCTGAGAGGTTCGTCTCAGAACCCCTCTGACATGGGTGGCGTCCTTCCAGAAATTGTACAGATAGCCGCCGTCCTGCCAGACCTCCGGAATGCGATCATCGGAGTTGTAGATGGTCAGCAGATTGCTGTTCATCTGATCAAACCCGGGTTGCTCGGTGAGCACCTCCAGGGAGGTCTCATTTCGAGACTCGACCCACTCCAGGGCCTTTTCGCCGGTGACCTCTTCCAGCCACAGAAACGGATCAGCCACCTCGGATGTGGCCTCAGCCATGATCAATGTAGGCATCATCAACGTGATGCCCAGAAACAGTGCAGTTTGCATCAGGGGTTCTCCTGTATGAAGGGGATAGCGCAGGCATTAGCCGCCTGATAATAGCAGAGGAGCAGGCAACAGAGGTCATGTCGAAGGTCACTAATCAGGCCATGACCCCAACCCTTGTTGGGCTGGGGTCATGGCAGATTGTGCGGAAACGTATCAACCTGCTAAGGCCACTCGATTCGACGAATTCCGGTTCAGCGTTCAAATGAGCCAATCGAGCGATTGAGCCAGCTCCGACCCTGCTGGCTGAGGCGAGGTGCGGTCGGGCTAAGTATAGACTCAGGGCGGTCAGGATCATGATGGTCGTCGCAACACAGGACAAATCGATCTGAGTTCGTTGCGAACGTGTCCAGTCATCCCCGCCACTGATGGGCGGGGAGATGGATCGAAGCGGTGGTGGTAAAGAGTCGTTGTGTATCAATTGGGTAACGATAAATCGTCCAGGAATGCAGCGAGGAAGCGTGCCGCTTCTCCACCGGTTACAGCGCGATGATCGAATGTCAGCGACACAGGCATCACATTGGCGGTTCCGATGCCACCATTGAGCGCCACCACTTCAGTGCGCATCTTGCCAGTCGCCATGATCGCCACGCAGGGTGGGGTGATGACCGGAGAGGTGTACTTGCCGGCATAGACCCCCACGTTGGACAACATGATCGTATAACCAGTCAGGTCCTGAGGCGGAATCGAGCGACTTTCGACGTTCTGACGCAGTTGATTGATGTCGTCTCGAAGCTGCGCAGCCGATTTGCTGTCGGTGTCGGTGAGTTTCGACACGAACAGACCACCTCGAGTATCGACCGCGATCCCCAGATGTACCGCAGGGTGGGTCTGGATTTTCGGGCCGTCGGCGTTGAACCATGAATTCAACACTGGCTCGCGTTGCACACCAGCGTTCATCGCACGGATCATGCGGACGGTGACGTCCTGCTTGCCTTGCCAGAGACCACAGTTGATGTCTTCTGTAATGGTCGTGGGAACAACGGCCGCGTGGGCATCGGCCATGACGCGCGCCATGCTGCGACGTGGACCCTTGATGGCGGTCCATTCGCCACTGACTGGAGTGGCTGTCGGGGCAGGAGATTTTACTGGTGCTGCTGCCTGAACTAGCGCTGCTTGTGGGTTGGTCGCTGCAGGTGCACTGGCTGTTTGAGAGATCGGCGCGGACCCTTGCTCGGCCGCCTGTTTGACGTCGCGAGCAGTGACCACATCACCGGCACCAGTGGGCGTGACCTGTGCCAGATCGACTTTCAACTTTCTGGCCAATGCACGAACGGCTGGCGTGACCTTGACGTTGCCGACGGTGTGGGCCGAGGCGATGACCGCGTCGCTCGATTCCATCTCGCCGACCACGGTACCGCTGTCACTGCGCTCAGTCGGTGCGTCTCTGGGTTCAGCGACTGGCTCTGCAGAAGCTGCGTCAGGAGCGGGTTCTTCGCTAGCGGCACTTTCACCGGCTTCGGTGATGGTGATCAAGGCGCCACCGGTTTCGATAATGTCGCCTGCGGCTCCGTGCAATGTGGCGACCGTGCCATCAAAGGGCACCGGTACATCGACGACCGCCTTGGCCGTTTCCATGGAGACCATGGGTTGATCAGTCTTGACGACTTCGCCTACGGCAACTTGCCATTCGACAATCTCGGCGTCTGGCAAGCCTTCACCGAGGTCTGGCAGTTTGAATGTACTCATCAGGACATCTCCATCACATCATTGACCGCTTTGAGAATGCGAGCGGTGCTGGGCATGTATTTTTTCTCGATTTTGTACAACGGCATGATCGTGTCGTAGCCGGTAACTCGCTGAACCGGAGCATGCAGGTCGTACAGGCCTTTTTCGGCCAGTTGCGCCGCAATTTCGGCGCCGACGCCACAAGTGCGTGCGGCCTCGTGAATAATGACGCAGCGACCGGTCTTTTTGACCGACTCGAGGATGGTATCCATATCCAGTGGCTTGATGGTGGCCACATCGATGACTTCGGCACTGATGCCCTGTTCGGTCAGCGCATCGGCTGCTTCCAGGGTTTCCTTGGTCATCGCGCCCCAGGTCACCAGGGTCACGTCGCCGCCATCGCGCAGGACAAAGCACATGTCCAGCGGCAGGTCTTCGCCGTCGTCAGTGACCTCTTCTTTGTACAGACGATAGATTCGCTTCGGCTCCAGGAAGATCACCGGATCGGGGTTGCGAATCGCAGCCAGCAGCAAGCCATAGGCGCGCGAGGGTGAGGAGGGGATGACCACGCGAACACCAGGCATGTGCGCGAACAGCGCTTCGGTGCTTTCGGAGTGGTGTTCCGGGGCGTGGATGCCTCCGCCGTATGGTGCGCGTAGCACCATGGGTACCGACATCCGTCCGCGAGTTCGGTTTCTCAGGCGAGCTGCATGGCAGATGATCTGATCGATCATCGGGTAGATGAACCCCATGAACTGGGCTTCAGCCACCGGTTTCATGCCCTGAGTCGCCATGCCGATGGCAATTCCGGCGATCATCGCTTCGGCCAGCGGAGTATCGATGACTCGATCATCGCCAAAGCGTTGCTGGAGTCCAGCGGTGGCACGAAACACGCCGCCGTTGATGCCGACATCTTCGCCCAGGATGACCACGTCCGGGTCATGAGCGATCTCGTGGGCCAGGGCCATCGAGACTGCTTCTACGAGGGTAATCTCAGCCATTTTCGGTCTCCAGTGCAAAGGCGCGCTGCTGCGCCAGATCGTGAGGCAGTTCGTCGTACATGTGATCGAACATTTCGGTAATCGCCGGGATTGGCGTGTTCATGTACTCGGTGACGGCATCTTCAACCGCGCTGGCACACTCGGTCTCCAGTTCAGTTTGTTGATCGTCGCTCCAGACACCCTGATCTTTCAGATAGGCTTTCAGGCGAATCAGAGGTTCCAGTTTCCATGCGTCCTCGACCTCATCCGTTGGGCGATAGCGTGAGGCATCATCAGCGGTAGTGTGATCGCTGAGACGATAGGTGATGCATTCGATGACCGATGCGCCTTTGCCTTCGCGAGCCCGCTTGATGGCTGTATCCATGGCCCAGCGAACCGCAACGATGTCGTTGCCGTCGACCTGAACACTGGGCAGGCCGGCGGCCAGGCCTTTCTGAGCCAGCGTCTGGGCGCCAGACTGCTTCTTGCGAGGGACCGAAATGGCCCACTGATTATTGGCAATGACAAACACAACGGGCAGCTGCCAGGCGCCTGCTGCGTTGAGGGCTTCCAGGAAGTCCCCTTTGGAGGAGCCGCCATCGCCGACGATGGTCACTGCGACCCTCGGTTGCTTGCGCAACTTGAAGGCCATTGCAGAGCCTGAGGCCAGCATGCATTGGGTGGCGATTGGGACACAAATGGGATAATCGTGCGCAGGGCCGGAGAAATTGCTGCCCTCTTCATTGCCACCCCAATAGGTGAGAATTTCGGACATCTTGACCCCGCGACACATCATCGCACCATATTCACGGTACATTGGAGCCAGCACATCTTCGTGTTTCATGGCGCTGCCCATGCCGACGTGAATTGCCTCGTGTCCCAGTGATGAGGCATAGGTGCCCAGCTTGCCTGTGCGTTGCAGTTTGATGGCCTTGTCATCAAAAATGCGTACCTGCGTCATCGTCTTGTACAGTTGGGTCAGTTGGTCGAGGTCGCTGGCCAATGCCGGCATATTCTCGATGACCGGTTTTCCGTGCTCATCGAGAAACTGATAGTACTTGATCTCAAAACTGGCAATCGTTTTCAAACGGGAATCCTCCGTGTCTCAAGCTTGCATTATGATCTGACGGTCAAGCCGGCATGTCGGGAGGCCCGGTTGGGCAGTTCAGACAGCGGTTGATGGGTTGAGTCACTGTATCGAGCGCAATCATGCAACCATTCAGCACTTGATGTTCTGAAGGTCAGCAGGGCCTCATCAGGTGGGCTCGAACCGAGTTCGCCATTATATCAGATGAATTCTGACAGGACTATCTGATGGCTGTCTGGAGATCAGGTTTCAGGAGGTAACGGATGCTTGTGCAGCCAGGGCTTGTCCCTGTTGTCGGGCTGATTTCAGTTCAGTCGGCGCCAGGATCGATGCAATGGCGTCCAGTTCCAGCTCCAGATCGCTTGAGCGATGATCATCCAGCAGCAGGGCCGCGTAAGCGTAGGCATAGGCATCAATCGCATTCGGGTCCAGGACCACGCCATCCAGAATGGCTCGGCTGTAGAGCAGGTAGGATTCAGGTGAATCTTCGGACAGAGTGGCACTCAGAAATCTCGGTGCCAGTTGCCGGAAACGATCGATCAGATGCGGGAATCGAAAGCTGATCAGGTGATCCTGGCTGGTCAGTTCGGGAATGGTTTGATAATACTGGGCTTGAGCGGGCGCATAGCCCAGTTCGGCAGAGCGTGTCAGCCATTCGATTCGTGCGACCAGAACCGACTGATCGAGGCCGTGGCAACGAACGAATTCGTTCTCAAGCGTCACCAGTCGCTCGTCAACCCAGTATTGTGTGGTGAGGTCGGCGGTCGATTCCCGCAGCAATTCGAGCCGCTCTGATTCGGCCGAAAAGACACCACTGTTGCGAATACTGTCCTGGCACATGCTCAGATACAGATACGCCATGTAGGCCTGGACACCACTGAGTGTCGTGACTGACCCACTGTGCTGCAGATAGACATCATAGTCCCACTGCTTGACATCATTGCTGAGCTGCTCGATGGTTTTCATTGAGATCGATGTTTCATTCGCCAGATTGATTTCCAGTTCTGACGGTTCACAGGGCAGCTCGCAGCCTGATTGATTCGGGCTGCCCAAGGCAAGCTCTACCAGTCGAATGGCTGAGGCGCTTGATGACGCTGAATCGACGGCAATAGCTGTCTGTTCGGCAATCGAATGGATTGTCGATGAAGGACTGTTCGCCGGCGTGATCTGCACAGTGATTGGATGATGCACCGATGCAGATGCCAGCAACAATATCAATCCTGTCAGACAGGATAAACGGACGGGTTCAGAAATGACGATCATGGCCAATCTCCTTGAGACGATTCTCTGGATTAACCACCACCCACAGCAGCACGATATAAATCATACCTCAATATCATGGGTGATAACTTTTGTCAAAGTGTGAACTGCGTCACAGGTTTGATTGGCTGGATATAGAAGTGTCCTCGAGAGATCATCTGATCGATCACCCACTGGTCTGCCATACGGATCTGGGCATTGTCCAGCTGCTCGATCATCTGACTGATCTGCGCGTCATATTAAGCCGGCTGCGCTGAATGCAGAGAGGTCAACATCAGGCTGGCGAATGATCGGGTTGGGTCCAGGGAGCCTCTGAACCAGTCATGACCGGTTGTCTTGAGCGTCAAACACGCCCCTCTGCGTTGCATGAACCGAGCCATAGCACCACTATGACTCGGTTCATGCGCCTTGATCGGACGTATTTGCCATCTCAATCCAATCCG
>QIKT01000154.1 GCA_003233095.1 Oceanospirillales bacterium
CACTGCCTGCGGGCCTACCTGACCCGAATTCGGAGTCCAGATGATCAGGCCCGTCGCAGCTTCAATACTCATGCCTGAAGGCGAAGCTGTCAGCGCAAATGTGAGCGTGTCGCCATCCGCATCGGTCGCTTCAACGTCATAGCTGTAGGTTTCATCGACATTCACGGTGGTGATTGCAGTCGAGGTAATTTCTGGTGCCCGATTGGTCTGAACGACGGTCAGACCAATCGACTGTTGATCCGTGGCACCTTGATCGTCAGTGACGATGACCGTGTAGCTGGCAGTACCCGACTGTCCAGACTCGGGCGTCCAGTCAATTAGGCCCGTTGCCGGATTGATCGTCATACCATCGGGTGCCACCTGCAGGCTGTAGACAAACAGGCTCGAATCCACGTCAGTCACGAGAACGTCATAGCGATAGCCCTGACCGACCGTTGCCGACAGGTCAGGACTTGAGACGATCAGCGGTGCATCATTGACCGCTGTGACGGTGAAGAAGACCTCGACAACCGGGCTGTCCAGTACGCCGTCGTTGACCTTGAAGCTGAAGTGATCGGTCCCGAAGAAATCCGGGGTCGGTTGGTAGGTCAGATCCGGTGCCTGACCGCTAAGTACGCCATCAGCCGGATTGGTGACGAGCACAAAGGTGATTGAGTCTCCATCCGGATCGCTGCCGGCGAGCGTGAGAGAGGTCTGTTGGTCTTCGTTCAGAGTCAGGTTCGCAGACAAAGCGGTCGGCGGCTGATTATTGCCCTGCCCACCGACGACGATCGAAGCGGCCTGAGTCACCCGACCACCTTGGCCATCGGTCACTTCAATGATGACGCTGACAGATCCGGCGTCGCCGTTTGATGGCGTCCATTCGATCAGGCCGGTCTGGGGGTCGATGCTCATGCCTGATGGCGCGTCGAGCAGCGTATACAGCAGCAGGTCTCCGTCGGCATCGGTGGCGTCTACGTCATAGCTGAAGCTCGTGCCGATGGTCGCCGAATCCGGCGCCGCGCTGATGATGACTGGCGGCAAGTTACATTGCTCGATGAAGCCAGCCTGGACGTTTTGCGCAATCTCTGCAGCACCCAAAGCGCGATCATGGATGGACATCAGGCGGTAATCGCCAATGAAAGAGCGTTCCGTCTCCAGTTCGTTGGCCAGAGCCAGCATGTAGTTCGGGTCCCAGTGATCGAAACTGCCGTCAACCTGTCCGGTGTGAACCACCACGCCATCAACAAACAAGGTCACCTCGCCTGTCGCAGAACGCGTCACAGCCAGGTGGGTCAGCCCCGTGGTCACTTGACCGCCGCTAGTGGTGGTGGAGGGCAAGCCGTTGTTGCTCGTGTCAGTGGTACGCAGTCGCAGATCGTACTCCCCGGCCTTCTGCCCCAGGGTCATGTTGCGACGATTCGGGCTTTCCGACAGCGTCACGATGCGCGCTGGGCTACTGGACCCCTGAGTGAGGTTATCCGGGCGGATCCATGCTTCGATGGTCAGCGCCTCGGACAGACTCAGTGCGTTGTAGACTTTGCTTGCGCGGGTGGCCGAACGGATCACCGTGTCATCGAGAATGGACAAGCCGCCACAGCTCAACCATTCAGTGCGACCATCGTCTCGAATCATCAAGTCCAGCGGCATGCCGTCGCCATGGGTGTCATGGACGCGATTTCCCTGCCCTTCCATGAACTGATAGAGCACCAGTTCAGAATCATCCACGCGGCTCAAGGCCCCAGAGGCCACCACGTTCAGCAACAAGGCATGACTGGATTGAGCCCCCTCATCATCAGTCACAATGAGAACAGCGGTGACAAGACCTGTCGACGCATACGCATAACTGACCTGGGCGCCAGTGGCCGTTTGTCCATCACCGAAATTCCAGGCGTAGCTCACAACCTGACCGTTCAGGTCGGAGGATGGACGTGCATCAAAGGAGACCGAACTGCCCATAACCGGGTCACGATCGGACACTGAAAAGCGTGCTTGAGGGGGCGTGTTGCAGAGCCTGAGCGTGCCCGCTTCATGATTCTGAATGACTTCATCGTCGCTGAGCGCGCGATCATAGGCGGCCACCAGGTGCAGCTCGCCCAGCCAGGGGCGATCGCCTGTGCGCTCATTGGCAAGCAGGAATGTATATTGGTTGTCCCAGTTATCAAGCGAACCGCTCACGGTTTGTTCGGCCTGAACCACGCCATCGACGTAGAGTCGTGCCTGACCGTCTGCATCACGGGTATAGACTACGTGTTGCAGGCCCGAGACTACGGCACTTGCCGAGGTCTGTGTGTCCGGATTCAAGCCATTCAAGCCGGTGTTGGTGGTGCGCAGGCGCGCAGCGTATTCATCAGCCTCCTGTCCCAGGGTCAGGTTGCGTTGTGCGGTGTTCCCGGAGATCGAAATGATTCGAGCGGGACCCTCCTGAGTGAAGTTGGCCGGTGACACCCAGGCTTCAAGCGTCAGTGAACCTGTGGCCTGAAAGGCGTTGCGCAGTTTGTCCGCAGGGCCATCTGACTCGATCAGCGAGCTGCCATCAATTGACAGACCACCACAGCTCAGCCATTCGGTTTGCGCGCCAACCTGGATGGTCAGATCTTGCGCAGGAAACACACTACTCTGATCGATAATCACATCACCGGATTGTTCAGTGAAGTGATACAGCAGAATTTGCCCGTCATCGATACGGGTCAACTCATCTTGAGCCACCACCGTGATCTGTCGGCTTGACTGGTCGCTCAGGCCTTCGTCATCAAGCACACTCAAGGTGACGATATACTGGCCTGCGAGGCTGTAGGCATGCTCGGCAATTGTCGAGGTGGCCGTGCTGCCGTTGCCGAAGTCCCACAATATGCTGGCGATGCTGCCATCAGGGTCGCTGGCAGAACTGGCATCAAAACGAATCGACTGATTGACATGTGCCACGCTGCGATCGACTTCAAAGGTCGCGACGGGCGACAGGTCGCAATCTCTATCCACACCGGCGGCATAATTCAGAGCGATCTCGGGCTGGCTCAAGGCATTGCTGTACACCGCGACGTGCTGATAGGTGCCCAACCAGGGTCGGTCCAGAGTGGTCTCATTGCCGAGAATCAGCGTGTAGTCATCGTCCCAGTTGCTCAAATCTCCGGAAATATCGGTCGACTCGATCAGCACGCCATCCAGATAAAGCCTGGCCGACCCGGTCTCATCACGCGTATAGACCAGATGTTCCAAGCCACCGGCAACCGTCCCATTTTGAGAGGTCAAATCGGGGTTCAGGCCATTGTTTGATGTGTCTGTTGAACGCAGGCGCACGTTCCATGTCCCTGCGTCCTGACCGAGCGTCAGATTACGCTCAGAGGTGCCGTCGGACAGGCTGAATACTCGTGCCGGGCCCGACTGGTCAAGAGAGTCTGGATGGACCCAGGCCTCCAACGTCAGCGCATTGCTTTGCTGGATGGCTGTGCTCAGGCGAGTTGCAGACTGGCCGCTGATCAGTGCAGTGTCTGTATTCAGGGTCAGACCACCGCACTGCCCCCAAGTGACGGCAGACGGATCCGAGATTGTCAGGTCAAGGGCGGGTGACTGTGAGGAACTGTCGCTGACCGTGCTGCCACTGCCCTGGTCGAACTGGTATTCCAATTCCAGAAAATCGGTCACCCGATCGCCTGCGGTATAGACCGTCAGAGATTGTTGCCAAACAGAAGTCTGCCCGTCTGTATCGGTGATTTCCAATGTGACCAGAGTGGTTCCTGCGGCGGCATAGCTGTGTGTGACCTGGGCCGTATTAGCCTGCGTGCCATCGCCAAGATCCCAAGACCACGAAGCAATGTCACCATCACAATCAACTGATTGACTGCCATCAAACTGAATACTTGAACCAACCAGCAGATCGCTTCGTGTGACAGAAACAATCGCCTCGGGTGTTCCATCGCAAGGGGTAGCGAGTGCCTGAATAGCTTCGACTGAGAGGGCGCCATCATGGATCCGCACCTCATCAATCACTCCATCAAAACCATGATCACCCGCGCCTTGTGGCTGATTTCCGATGGCTGCCAGACGGCCTGCAGAATTGCGAACCGAACCACTCAGGCTGGTTTGACCGACTTCGACACCATCCAGATGCAATCGGATGGACTCCCCGTCGTAAGTCATCGCGACGTGTTGCCAGACATTGACTTGCAAGGCACCAGAACTGGCAACCAGGGTTTGGGTATTGCCGCTGGTCTTCAATCGACCGCGTAGCCGGATCTCACCGCTGTTGCTGACAGTACCCAGCATCCAGTCATGTGCATTGGCACTGGTTCCGCTGGCCCGCGTGATGATGCGGGCATCACTGACCCCGAAACCGGCTGGTTTGATCCAGGCCGACAAACTGAGACCGTCCGACGGGATGACGATGTCTCCCACCGACACCCGTGCTGTACCACCATCAAACTCCAGACCTGAACCCTCGATGCCAGTCACCCAGGCTGCCTCGGTCAGTTCGCCATCGAGAGAGGCTGCACCCGTATCGGCAACCAGAGTCCCTTGTCCTTCATCCATCGGCCAATGCGCCAGCAGCTCAGGATCAGCCGAGGATTGGGCCGCGGTGATCGAAGTGAGCGGCAGCACCTGCCTGGACAAATCGGAGGGCAAGGCGACGGCTTGTTGAATACCCATTGCACACAGAACCGTCAGTTGAATCCAACGGATTGCCAGAATGGAGCATGGACCGTTCAATAACGGCGAATGAGTCTTCATGATGTTTGGGGTCCCCTATTGCAATACAATGCGCACACGCAGAAAAGCGCGTGTTCACAAATGATACGAGTTCAGTGTTGTTGGGTGTATCGAATACCAGCGCGGGATTCGCTCATGTTCCCAGAAAAATCTTGATGTGACCACGCCTGCCCAAAGGTTCATGGCTACTGGGAACGCCCCCTGACGGGCGCTGATTCAATTTGTTTCAGAGCAGTGATATGAAGTGATGTGCATCCCCGTGTCATGATCGCCAGCAGACCACCATCTGCGAACGACCGGGTTATCATGGCTTTCGCCATTATCACCGCGGTCGACGATACCAGATGGCTGGGAAAAAATGAAGGGGGAGTCTTTTCCAATACGAGATGAGCCTGAAGTGCGGGGTTACGTGTTTCCAATATGAAATAAGCCTGTACTAAAAGTTGAGGTTGTTCATGATCGAAGGATGAAAACGGTACTGAGCACCTGACCGCATGGATTACCAAAGAACTCTGTCCATCCGCCAATAACGCTGATGTTGTGATCATCACCTCCAACCGGAGCCAACGAGTTATAGACGAACCCTCCAGAGAGTGGCACCTCGTAGGAACCTGTAGCAATACGGATCGTATCGGACTGCCCGTTCGTTTCTGCGGCATCCAGTGATGCTTGCAGTTGCGCACTGTTAGTGACACAGAATTCTGCGGCCGTTGCTGCTGTGGTTGAAGTAATCATCACCAGAACGATTAAAAGAATGATTCTGTTCATTGTCTCTCTCCATAATTGCGGCACCTTGACAGCCCTGCTGGTTGAGCTGCAGGTGCGTGCATTTTCGCCAGATGAGCGATCAGCAGGCTGTGCTGGGATCTGTATGACTGCTCTGAACAGAATCAATGTCGATGAGAGCAATTCCGAACAGTTTGCTGGGGATGATTGAGAATCAGTGCGTCGCAGCAGAGTTCAGAAGCTGACACGGCTCGCCGAAACAGCGCGCATGAGTCTGGGAGCCTGTCGGACTTGAAATGATCTACTGCGGGAAATCCGACAGGCTCCTGGGCAAAATCGATAGTCTGTTGACTCAATTCCGGAGTCGCTGAAGTTCAACAGTGCGCGCCATTGTTAAAGCGCATTTTGGCAAGGGGACGCGTTTCGTCGTGTTACGTCCTTGTGCCAGGCTGCGCCTGAAGGGCTCAGCGTCTGACATTCAGGTCGAAAGACACAATCGAATCAAGCTGCTGCCCACCCGATTCGATCGAATGTTTGCTATCATCGAAACGGACTGAACTGGTCGGTTGCGACGTCGAAACGTCGTCGATTTCTACCCTGATGGACTCTGCTGAATGACGCTGCCCTGCCCCTTCGATTTCGCTCGTCGCCGATGAGACTCAAGCAGCCAAACCCTGCCCTCAGCAGCATTTTGCTGATGCTGCTTGCAGCACTTGGCTTTGCGATCATGAATGTGATCATTCGCTACAGTTCCGAGCAGCTACACCCATTTCAGATGGCATTTTTCCGCAATGCCTTCGGCCTGCTATTCATGCTGCCCTGGCTGATCTCCCAGGGCCTTGGAGCGCTCAGAACTGATCGTATCGGACTGTATCTGATCCGGGCGGCCCTCGGCCTGACTTCGATGCTCTGCTGGTTCTGGGGGCTGACCCAGCTGCCTTTGGCCAAAGCGGTTGCGTTGAGTTTCAGCGTACCGATCTTCGTCACACTTGGCGCTGTGATCTTTCTGCGAGAGCGCATCTATGTGAGGCGTATTATCGCTGTCCTGGTCGGCTTTTCAGGAACGCTGGTCATCCTCAGACCCCAGCTTGACGGCGACCTGGTGCCATCACTGGTCGTTCTGTTTTCCGCCATGACCATGGCGGCCTCGGTACTGATCATCAAACGCTTGTCAGAAACAGAATCATCGAACGCAATCGTGGTGTATATGGTCCTGCTGATCGGCCCGATGTCACTGCCACCGGCGATTGCGGTATGGCAATGGCCAGATGCCTTTCACTGGCTACTGATGGTCGCCCTGGGCGGTATGGGCACACTGGGTCATCTGGCCTTCACCAATGCCCTGCGCATCAGTGATGTGTCGGTCGTTATGCCGATCGACTTCATGCGCCTGCCCTTCACGATTCTGTTTGCCTGGCTGATCCTCGGGCAACAGGTCGATCAATTCACGCTGCTGGGTGGTTTGATCGTTTTCATATCGACAGCGTACATTTCAAGACGAGAAGCCGTTCATCAAAGTCAACAGGTGATGGCCAGTTCCCCGCACCGGATTTCCCCAGCCAGCAATCACCGAAAAACGTAACAGATTGTTGACAGCTCTTGGTTGAGACACAAGCAATGTATCTGGATAATGTAAACCGGATAGAGTTAGCATCAATCTAGGAGCCTCGGACCAAGTCGTGAACGGCTGTCTTGAGCGTGAAATACGCCCGCTCGACGTTGCATGAGCTAAGCCATAGCACCACTATGACTCAGCTCATGCGCCTTGACCGGACGCATTTCCCTACTCAATCCAACTCGCTTGAGACTTGTTCAAAGGCTCCTTGGACCTGTTCAAGCAGAGCCGTTTGGGCCTGATCAGGAATCCAATGGAGAGTGGTGGGAATGAGGCTGAGATTGAATCAACTGGATCGCACATATCTGTGCTCAGAACGACTCTGGCACCGTCTCGTCTGCCTGTTTGGCTTGTGTCTGGCGTCCACTGGTTTCACTCAGCCTGTCGGCGACTACGCTCAGTATGGCTATCCGGTCAGCGAAATCTTCACTATTGACGACTATCAGCAACATGACCAGAACTGGGCAGTTCTGCATGGGCACAATGGCCTGATCTATGTTGCTAATGGCTTCGGGCTAATGGAGTACGATCGATCATCCTGGCGACTCTACCCGACCCCCAATCGAACACGCATTCGCAGCATGATCGAATGGAAGGACGGTCTGATCTACGCAGGAACCAATCATGACATCGGTCGCTATCAGACCAATTCCCTGGGTGAGCTGACCTTTCACAGTCTGATCGAGGACTGGGAAGATGAATCACGTCGTTTTGGCGAAGTCTGGTCAGTGGCGTCAACGGACGACTGGGTCGCCTTCAGTGCCACAGAAAAACTGATTCTCTACAACGGTGAACAAACCGTGGTGGTACCTGACTTTCTTCCGGGATCGCGCCGAATTTTCTCAGTCGAGGGTGCGTTCATCATGCATCGCTCCAAGTCGAATGATCTGGTGCGGATACTTCCTGGTCTATCTCCTCGGATCGAGGTCATCGCATCAAATTTGCCTGATGACACCTTTCCCATGGATATCCGAGGCAATGCAGACGGTTCCCTAACCCTGATCACCGCCGTCAATGGCATCCTTCGGGTTGAGGAGGCGACCACTGAAACGCTCGTTCCACACGGACAATTCAACCCCGATGCGGTCATCTACAGCAGTCATTGGGCTGATGATGGCATCCTGTATATCGGTACGCTCAAACACGGATTGTTCATTCTGGATGTGGACCTGAACATCGTTCGCAATTATCAGAAGCAACATCAGCTCGGTGGCAATACTATTCTGAATATCAATTCCGACCGCCAGGGCAACCTCTGGCTGGCCGGGTCACCGACCATCACTCGACTGCTGCCGCCCCATCAGATCAGTGCTCACAGGACCAACGACCAGACTCAGTCGATATCTCTGATTGTCGATCACCGCGGCAGCAAGATCGGCGCTGGCCTTGGATTGTATTTCCTCAGGCCCGATGAGAACCCGCTGTTTCCACCGCTTTTTCGGGCTGTTCCCAGTCTGACCAACCTGCAGTTCTGGGATGCCATCAGCACCCGGGACGGTCTGCTGATGGCTCGCAACGACGGGATCGTTCTGATGACGTTCACAGAGGACGATGAGGTCAGCAGTCAACAGGTTCTGATCGAATCCCATTTCGCCTATGAGATCAAACGTATTCCGGGCACTGATATCTTCTATGCCATCACGCAGGACGGTCTGCATCGTCTTGAACGACTGGAAGATGCGTCCTGGCGATCGGAAAAGATCGACGGCATCGACCGAACAGTCAGAACCTTGCTGATTCAGGACGAACACACGCTGTGGGTCGGCTCGCCTGAAAGCAAACTGTTTCGAGTTGACCTGAATCAGCAGCAGCAAGCCACCATCACTCGCTTCGAAAATGAGCCCGCTTTTGGATCTGATGACATCGTGCCGTTCATGACCCAAGGCCGTTTCTACATTGGCACAAGGAACGGTGTGTTCACGTATCAGTCCGAACGGGACCCACCGTTTAGCAGAGCCCACGATTTACCCGCTGGACTCAATCAACCACATGAAAATCAGTTTCGAGCGCTGTCGGACAGTTCAGGGCGACTGTGGTACCAGAGCAAGAATCAGACCAAGGTGGCTGAGCGGATCGATGGCCAATGGCAAACACGAGACAAACTGTTCCTGGCCCTGGATGACCAGGATCTAATGTCCATTCACGAAATCTCTTCGAACCTGATCTGGGCCATTCAGCAGGAAGGCGGCATCATCACGCTGAACCTCAACGACAGTGGTCAACAAAGCAGCGATGCAACGCTGAGAATTCGACAGATTTCTGCACTCAGTGGCGATCCAATCTATTATCGCGGCACGGGTCAGGTCAGTGTCCCGGAGCTGAATCAGCAGACCAATTCCCTGCGAATCGAATACGCTCTGCCCGACTATCTGAGTGCAACCGGCGGCCAATATCAAGTCAGGCTACTCGGCTCGGACTCGGACCAATGGTCAGACTGGAGCAGCGAAGCCCGAAAGGATTACACACTGTTGCGAGGTGGTGAATATCGTTTCGAAGTCCAAGCTCGTAATCGCTACGGACAGATGAGTGAAACGATCGCCGTCGCCTGGATGGTCGAACCCCACTGGGCCCTGAGTCGGTTGGCGATCGTCTGCTACATTCTTGCCAGCCTGATAGCATTGACTCTGGCCGGATTTATCGGCTCGAAGTGGCGGAAGCGAAAAACCCGGATCTATCAAGCTGAACTGAAACGACAGGTCACCGAACAGACCCAAGAGCTGGCCAGAGCCAACGAACGCCTCAGAACGCTGGCCAATTCCGATGGTCTGACAGGCCTGGCGAATCGACGCCTGTTTGACCAGAAACTCGAACAAGCCGCAGCCAATCAATTCCACGTTGCGCTGATCATGATTGATGTCGACCATTTCAAGCGCTTCAACGATCAGAACGGACACCTCGCAGGTGATGATCTTCTCAAATCGCTGGCAGTCATCCTGTCGGACATTGAGCTACCTGCTGAAGGGCTTGCTGCTCGATTTGGGGGTGAAGAGTTTGCTATCCTTTTGCCAGGATCCAGTGGCTCATCAGCGCTGATCGAAGCGCAACATCTGCATATGACGATCAATGCAAAGCTTCCCGTGACGGTGAGCATGGGCATCGCGCACGCGACTCTGAGACAATCCGGGGATATTTCTGCACTGATCGAGAGTGCTGATTCGGCACTCTACCGGGCCAAGGAATTGGGTCGAAACACCATTGAATGCCTGCAGACAGTCGTCTGATACAGGCCATTTGTGCTTTGATCAGACAGTCGTTAAGATGCTCCTCCCTGCCCGGCAGAACAGACACTATCGATGCGAATCACGGACAAACCCATCAAGATCATTGGCGTTCCACTCGACCTTGGCGCCTCGCGACGCGGCACCGATACCGGTCCATCAGCACTGCGGATTGCAGGGCTGGGTGCCAACCTGACCCGGATCGGTTATACCGTTCAAACCGAAGAGGACATCCAGGTTCCCGCCATGGAGACCCGCCAACTGAGCAGTGTAGATGCGCGGTTCAAGGACGAAATTCTGGACGTTTGCACCACGCTTTGTAACCGTGTCCAGGCCACCATGGAGGCTGGAGAATATCCACTCGTCATTGGCGGCGACCATTCCATTGCCATGGGTACCGTGTCTGGCGTATCCGCTCAGTTTCGCAAGCACAACAAAACCCTCGGCTTGGTCTGGTTTGATGCACACGGTGACATGAACACCCCAAAATCCTCACCAAGCGGCAATATCCATGGTATGCCCCTGGCGCATCTGCTGGGCCACGGCGACGACGATCTGGCTAACATTGGCGGCTTCAAGGGCAAGGTCGACCCGAAGAAGGTCGCGTTGGTAGGCATTCGGGACATTGATCCGCGTGAAGTCAGTATCATTCGTGAGTCAGGCATTCACGTGTTCACCATGCGAGACATCGACGAACGGGGCATGGCACGAATTGCCCGGGAAGTTCTCAAAATCGTTGACGAAGGCACCGATGGCTTCCATGTGAGTTTTGACGTGGATGGCTGCGACCCGGAAGTGATTCCAGGTTCGGGGACCCTGGTTCCTGGCGGCATCTCGTTTCGAGAAGCGCATCTGCTACTGGAATATTTTGCCGACACCAAGCACATGGTATCGATGGAAGTCGTTGAACTGAATCCGTTCCTGGATACTCGCAATATCAGTGCAGTGAGAACGCTGGAAATGATCCTCTCAGCATTCGGAAAAGCCATTATCTGACAGGCTGTATTCAATATGGGGGGAGGACATCTGCCCCTCCCAGCCTTACCCAGAGACTGATACGCGAAATCGCTTTCACAGCGCAATGGTGAATCCGATCGAGTCCAATGTGAGGGGGCCGGCTTGATTCGCCTGAATCATCAAGCCGTGTATGGCCAGGATGAATCGCTGCACAATCAGCGCAATCGACAAGCCATAGCGCAGCAGTGATTCGATGATCAGTTGTCGACGTTCGTCTGCAAACCAGAAAGAGCGATTGGGTATATTTACCCGCGCAGGAAACCGCCGCGGTATAACAATCATCGACAACACCATCAGGCTGCTAGGGAGCCTCTGAACAAGTCGTGATCGGCTGTCTTGAGCGTGAAATACGCCCGCTCGGCGTTGCATTTCCCTTCTCAATCCAACTCGCTTAAGGCTTGTTCAGAGGTTCCCTAGAGGCTTCGTAGAACGATCGCAAAACACTATGCAGAGTGCGACCGTTCAGAATGATGGTGCCCGGGGCCGGACTTGAACCGGCAAGGGAGTTATCCCGGGGGATTTTAAGTCCCCTGCGTCTACCAATTTCGCCACCCGGGCATGAGGTGTCGAGTGCTTTGCGGGATGCAAAGCTGGGACGCACGATACCTCAAGACGTCTCCGAATGGTAGTCGCTACCTCGAGGACATCCCAAGACAAGAAAAACACCCTGCTCGCGTGATACGTTTCCTTGTTTGCAGTCTACTTCGACGCCAACACGGTCTCGCTGCGCTCGGCTCGAACCGGGGGGAGGCTCTGATCCATACGATCTCTCCGCCAAATAAAAAGGGGTCGCGATGCGACCCCTTTTGATTTGGCGGAGAGAGAGGGATTCGAACCCTCGATGGGCTTTTAACCCATACTCCCTTAGCAGGGGAGCGCCTTCAGCCGCTCGGCCACCTCTCCGGAATTGTGCGCATTGTATGCAAAGATCAATCAGTGATCCACCCAATGTGGCAATCGTTTGTCTGATCAGGGACAGTTGATTTGAATCGCCCCTGATTCAGGACGAGCGATTCTACCGGCATCGGCGCTCGAAATGAAGTGCTATCGACTGTTGATGTGCTTCAGTCGTGGCGATTGGCCACGATTTCGAGGTCATTCTTCCAAGTCGGATTCGACACCTTCGGGGTCTTCTCCCTGAATGCGCTCATAAATTTCTTCACGGTGCACTGCCACATCCTTGGGTGCATTGATCCCTATCCTGACCTGATTTCCCTTGACGCCCAGTACAGTGACGGTTACCTCGTCACCGATCATCAGCGTCTCACCAACCCGGCGGGTTAAAATCAGCATGTTTTTGTTCTCCTTGTCACGCGTCTCCGACAGTATCCTGATGTCAGAACATCCTCTGACCTCTCGTCCGTGTCGATCGCAGATTTCACTCGTTGATATCGCCACGAAAGATTCTCTCCGATGTCGACAGGGCTTACAAGCCCAGGGATCAATAATCCGACATTCACTAGCCGCCCCTGAATAAGTCGTAATCGGCTGTCTTGAGCGTGAACTACGCCCGCTCGGCGTTGCATGAACTGAGCCATAGCACCACGATGACTCAGCTCATGCGCCTTGATCGGACGCATTTCCCTTCTCAATCCAACTCGCTTAAGACTTGTTCACAGACTCCCTGGTCTCCTGACACAAGCCAGAAGGCTCTCCGTGGTAAACTCTGAGCACGATTGACCCAATGATGATCCACCGATGAATCGTCCAGTACGTAGCATTTTCTTTATCTCCGATGGTACCGGCATTACAGCCGAAACGCTCGGTCACAGCCTGATGACCCAGTTCCAAGGTATCGAGATTCGTCAGTTTCGCTACCCCTTCATCGATACAGTAGACAAGGCGGCCTCGGTCAGCGAGGCGATCCGTAATGCGGCTGAAAAGGACCAGAGTCGACCCATTGTCTTCAACACGATCCTCGATCAGAACCTGGCGCGCATTATTCGTGAGTCTGACGGCAAGATCATCGACTTGTTTGAACCCTTTCTCAATGAGTTGGAAGAAGAGTTGCAGGCCGATCGCACGACTCGGGTGGGCCAGGCTCATGGCATCATCGATCATCAGGCATACGAGATGCGAATGTCGGCGACCAATTACGCACTCAATCATGATGACGGTGTCAACATGCACTATGAGGAAGCAGATCTGATTCTGCTTGGCGTCTCACGTTCAGGCAAAACACCGACCTGTCTGTACATGGCCCTGCACTATGGCGTCCGAGCCGGCAACTACCCACTGACCGACGCCGACTTGGAAAACCCTGGCCTGCCCCGCTCTCTGATGCGGTTTCGCGACAAGCTGGTCGGCTTGACGATCAACCCTGATCGCCTGCACCAGATTCGATCGATTCGACGTCCCAACAGTCGCTACGCCAACTTGAGGCAATGCCGCAGGGAAGTCGCCGAAGCCGAGAGCATGTATCAGCAAATCAAGCTCCCGATGCTCAATACAACCCACACTTCCATTGAAGAGATATCATCAAAAATCATGCTACAGTTAGGCATCAACCGAGAGCTGTACTAAATCATGTCACTGGACAAACGACTGATTGGCGAACCCGACGATTTCATTGCACTGCAGGACCTCTATGCTCGACATTTCACTCGTCTGAACCACCTGATCAACTTGTCTGAACTAACCTCGACCCACTATGTGTCTTACTCACCGGAGGGCTTGCCTCTGTACATTGAGGTGCAGGAGCGTCACGCTTACACCACACTGTTGAGGCTGACCTATTTCATTCAGGACAACACTGGCTGTGTCACCGCCGATCCTGACGCCCAGATTCGGGTGTATCATGACTCGTCCCAGGCCGAGGCAACCCACGTCTATCCTGGTTCAGTCAATGAACCCATTTTCGGCTCGTTGGTCCCGGTTGACGATGTAGTGGAGTATCGTTGGAAGCTCAATCGTTTTCTCGACAAGTGGCTGATCTACCTGTCCGACCATGGCCATATTCGAAGCACCATGCGAATTGCAGAACTCAGCGAATGGCCCCGCGAATCCACCCTGGTAAAACCGGAGTGGATCGAGAAGCATCTGCTCAGAAAACAGCGTGAATCCAGCCCAATCGAATCGGGTTGATCGACTGAAAGGCCAGCACAGGTCAGCCCGGGAATGATCAGGTCAAATTGCCCTAACAAACAGTTGACACATCCATTTGGTTTGTTAAACTGGCGCGCCTTTCGGGGCTATAGCTCAGCTGGGAGAGCGCTACACTGGCAGTGTAGAGGTCGGCGGTTCGATCCCGCCTAGCTCCACCAGAAAAACCTGACACAGGATGTGCAGGACACGATCAGGAAAACACCTCCCCATCGTCTAGAGGCCTAGGACTCCGGCCTTTCACGCCGGTAACAGGGGTTCGAATCCCCTTGGGGAGGCCATATAAATTAAGGCCCGCACTTTGTGCGGGCTTTTTTTATATGGCCTCCCCAAGCAGACGAGTCCCCAACGGAAGTGAGTCAGCCGAGCACAGCGAGACCGTTGCAACCAAAGGCTGTAGCCATCCCAAGACTCATCGCGATCATCATTCAATGATCCAGGGAACCTCTGAGCAAGCCATGACCGGTTGTCTTGAGCGTCAAACACGCCCTCTCTGCGTTGCATTTGGGCGTTCAGATCGATCGTGCTGATCTGCTTTCGTGTGAAGTGGCACACCAAAGCTTGCAGATCCACCGGTTGCGATTGAATTGCCGGTTCGATCGTTGGGCAAGCACAGCAGCCTAATGGCGAGAATTGTCCTGTGACCCTGAACATCATTGCAAAAATAGCAGCGCTTTGTATCCGTCTGTGAGTCTCCCCTGCCCGAGTGTGTCCATTCGCAGTGCGCCGCAGCTCTGAGAGTGGTGATCGCGGACCGCAGGCAAGTCAAATGAAGCGCTCTTGCACGGCCACTGTAATCACGGTAATTTTAAGGGTGTTATTGAGCCGATTGAAGTCACGTGCCATTCACATCGGATTGCTCAGCATACAACAACAGCGACGTGTCTTCTGACACAACACATTGACTCAGACAGGCGACTCTCCCATGTCCGGTTACACTGTACTGCTCGTAGAAGACCACAAGGAACTGGCAGCAACCACAGGCGAATACCTTGAAGACTGTGACTTCATCGTCGATTACGCGATGGATGGCATCACCGGTCTGCATCTGACAGTGACCAATCAATATGATGCGTTGGTTCTGGACGTGATGCTGCCTGGCATGGACGGTTTCACGATCTGCGAACGGGTCCGCAAAGAGCTCAAGTCCGATATTCCGATCATCATGTTGACCGCACGCGATCAACTGGGTGACAAACTGGAAGGTTTCGAGACCGGTGCTGATGATTACCTCATCAAACCCTTCGAGCTTGAAGAGTTGGAAGCTCGCCTGATTGCTCTGATTCGCCGATATCGGGGTGAGCTCGACGAAAAGACTTTGGAGATTCACGATCTGGTCCTGGACCAGAGCACCATGCTGGCTCGTCGAGATGGGCAGCTTCTCAAGCTTTCACCAACGGGATTGCAAATCCTTCGCTACCTGATGAGAAAATCTCCAAATCTGGTCACTCGTGATGAGCTGATTCGGGAGTTGTGGGGTGAGATGGTTCCCAATAGTGACGTCTTGCGATCGCATTTGTACAATCTGAGAAAAGTCATCGACAAACCATTCGATACGCACCTGATGCATACCAAACCTGGTCTGGGATTCAAGATTCTGGCTCCTGACGTCGAGTTCTGAACGCTCTCTTTTCTCTGCAAGCCGGAGAACCAGAAATGCCCAGTAAACCTTGTCAGTCCTGCTCCGGCCAGCCGATGACTTCGGACTCTGGAATGAACAGTTCGATCCGTGTCCCCCTTCCCTCTTCCGAATTCATCGTGATTTGCCAGTTCATCTGGTCACAGATGCGGTTGACGATGGCCAGTCCCAATCCATAGCCCTTGATCTGACAGCTGTCCCGGTCACTGCGGTAGAATGGTTCGAAAACTCGCTCAAGCTCTTCTCTGGCAATCCCACGGCCAGTGTCGATGATAGTGATCCGACGGTCCGCGATCGTCACGCCTACCGTGCCCTGGTCCGTATAACTAATACCATTTCGCAGCAGATTGGCGACCACGATCATGAATAGTCGCTCAGGCAGACGCGCTTGCAGGATCTGTGCCTGGAAAAACTCAAGCTTGACGTCACTACCCTCGATCAAATGCTCCAGATCGTGTATCAGCATCTCTATCTGATCATTGATGATGATCGGCATCCGGCTGACCTGAGGCTCTTCATCCTTGGATAACAGTAGCAGGGCTTCAAGCAGTTCTTCCATGTCCTTGATCACAGGTTTCATGCGGCTGACAATCTGCGCCTGCTTGTCGGTCAGTTCGGTCTTTCTGAGAATGGCCAGGGAGCCGTTGAATACAGCCAGCGGTGTACGCAGTTCGTGGCTGGCATAACGGGTAAAATTGCGCTCGCGCTGGAGGAAGTGATTGACCCGACTGGCATACTGCTTGAAGGCATCGATCAGACTGGCCACTTCCATATCTGCCAGCTGCTCCAGGTGATCAAAGTCAGGGTTCAGGTCGGGTTGACTGGTCATACTGAGATTTTCGACATGCTGAGCCAGTTGAACGACAGGCGAAATCGCTCGTTTGGACATGATGTAGGTCATCCAGGCCGGCAGATAGAGGAGCAAGAGCACCAGCGCTAGCGGTGCGATACCAAAGTAGAACGCCAATTGTCTGACCTGGGATTCCTCGAACACCAGTACCAGTAACTCGTCATCGAGTTGGGTCACATGAACAATGGGCGTGTTGTCGCCACTGGCCACACGGTGATAGCCTTCAACGACCTGTTGATATTCATCTGGCAGGGAATCACGTGTCGGCTCGGTCAGCAGATACCCAGTGAGATTGAGCGTGTCGGGAAGTGGAAAATCAGGGTTCGCCTGATATCGTTCCCAGAAGTAGGAAGCCTCACCGTCCAGTGCCTGTTTAATCAGAACGTTCTCGACGATTTTCGCCGACAAGAACACACCCAACAGCGTTGCAAGACTGATGATTCCCAGCTGAATCGCAAAGACGCGAACCAGCTTCGATTGCAGTCGTTGTCGCTTCTTATCGACCATTGGGGCTGAACAGGTAGTGCACGACGTGCCACTGAGTGCCCTGATCCATGCCAAACAACTCCGCGCAGGACATGAAGAAGATTCGCCAGCGTTGCCACCAGATCTCTGCATCGTCTCCATAGGTCTGCTGGAACACCGGCATGATCTTCTCACGCGCGGCGTCCATGTTAGCAAGCCATGCATTGGAGGTCTTCTCGTAGTGACGACCGTCCACCAACCAGCGAGAGTCGACGGTCAGTCGTTGCTGGAACTGAAGAAAGGTATCGGCGGAGGGCATCTGTCCTCCTGAAAAGAAATGCCGTGCCATCCAGTTGTCCTCACCTTCAGCAATAAAGGGATACATCAGAAATCGATGGCAGAAAACGTGCACGAACAGCTTTCCGCCCGGCTTTAGCCAGCTGGCGATCTGGTCGAACAAACGCTGATAGTTGCGAACATGCTCAAACATTTCGATCGACACAACTCGGTCGAACTGTCCATCGGGTTCAAATGCGTTGATATCGCAGGTGATGATCTGAATATTGGACAGACCGCGTTGTTCTGCCTGCCCCATAATGTATTCGCGCTGCGAGTGTGAATTGGAAATGGCCGTGATCTCGCTATCCGGCAACTGACTGGCCATGTACAGCGTCAATGACCCCCAGCCGCATCCGAGTTCGAGAATCGACTGGCCGTTTTCTAATTGTCCACGCTCCAGATAGAGTGCGAGCATGCGCTGCTCAGCCTCATCAAGGGTTGTAACACCCTGGGGCCAGTAGCCGCTGCTGTATTTGAGATGTGTGCCAAGCGCTTCAACAAAGAAGGCGGCCGGCACCTCATAATGCTGCTCATTGGCCTTGTAGGTATCGATCGCCAGGGCGCTGTTTCGAACCTCTTCCAGGAAGCGATTGTACTGCTCGGATTGTGCCTCCAGGTCTCGATAATGTTCCTCTTCGAGGCGCTGACGACACAGTTTTCGAATCCCGGCCCGTACCGCGATATCGGGAATTTTACCCTGTTCAATCAGTTTAACAATGCTTCCTAACATCTTGATATGTATATTCCTTTAGTCTCAGCTTGAAGACGACGTCATGATTCAGTGGTGATCGCCTCAGCTGATTCCACATTATCAATGTGGTCTGGATTCAGAGCCACGCGCATGATCTGAACGATGATCAGCCAACTGATGGCCATCAGCCCGACTGTCAGCCAGGGTTGAGGTAAGGTCACAGCGCCAAGTCGTTCACCGGCGATATACCCCATGGGCCATGCCACACAGCCGACCAGGCTGGCGATCTTCGGGTGTGCATGCATCCACTTGAACGAATGGTTGAAGGTCAGGGCAAAGGCTACCCACAACAAGATAACCCAGAAGGGTGCCACCATCGGATACGGCCAATGCATCTGATACTCGACCAGTCCGCTCGCCGCCCAGACACTATCCAGAATCAGACCCAATACGATGCAGATGCCCAGAGCACGCCAGTCCAGAGGATGACGATTGGCGGGTATCAACTGCCACACCAGTGTGCCGATGACCGCTGCGAAGGCTGGCCAGATCACAGCGTGCGCGACGCCGAGAATGATGGCAAACCAGACAATCTGAAGGTTCAGAAAGTTAATGAAGGCCTTCATGCCTGTAGCGCCAACCATTGATCGCGGCGGTTCCCTGACCTGGCAAACAGCAAGTGCACATCGCTGAGCTGCTTTTCCATAAATCCGCCTTCGCAGTAGCACAGATACCAGTTCCACATGCGAATGAAGCGATCGTCAAAGCCCTGAGCCAACACAGCATCACGATTCTGGTTGAAGCGCTGATGCCAGACATTCAGCGTTTTGGCATAACTGTCACCAAAGTCTTCCAGATTGATCAATCGCAGGTCGGTTGATTCGGCCGCGGTGTTGACGATTACCGAAACGCAAGGAATGAAGCTGCCCGGAAAGATATATCGCTTGATGAAATCAACTGATTTGAGGGCTTGCTTGTAGCGTTGATCGTCGATGGTAATCGCCTGGATCAGTCCCAAACCATCAGGCTTGAGCAAATTCTGACAAGTTAGTAGATAGGTTGGCAGGAACTGATGGCCCACCGCCTCGATCATCTCGATCGAGACCAGTTTGTCAAACTGGCCCTCCAAAGTGCGATAGTCCTGCATCAGGACGGTCACACGATCTTCCAGGCCTGCGGCGCGAACACGCTCGACCGCATGTGCGTGTTGCTCGCGAGAAATGGTGGTGGTGGTGACCCGACATCCTGTCGTCGAGGCAGCATAGGCGGCCAGGCCGCCCCAGCCAGTGCCGATTTCCACCAGATGGTCATCCTCTGACAGATTCAATTTGCTGCAGATTGTTTTCAGCTTCAGATCCGAAGCAGATTCCAGATCGGGGGTCTTGTCGGTGAAGATCGCCGAGGAATACATCATGTGCCGATCCAGAAACAACGAGAAAAAATCGTTACCCAGATCGTAGTGAGCGGAAATGTTCTTGCGACTGCCAACGAAGGAATTGCGGTTGAACAGGTGCCAGAGCTTGAGCACGGAGTTGCGCAGCCAGGCCGATCCCTGATCCAGTTCATCGGATACATCGATATTCGCCACCATCAGTCGCACCAGGGCAGTTAGGTCGTTGCAATCCCAATCTGCATTCATGTAGGACTCTGCTGCACCGATACTGCCGCGCAGCGCCAGATGGGAATAGAAGTCAAGATTGTGAATATCCAGATTGATGGGAGCAGAAACACCATCACCGGCTTCAAAATTTCCCAGTGGATCGGTGACCACCAGACGGCCGCTATTCAGGTTCTGAAGTTTGTCCAGCACCTTGGCTCTGATATAGCGCTGGCGTCGTGTCGCGTTCAGATTCATCACTCCACTATCATGACTCACGAGGTGGTTCTCCTTTGATATCCTTGTCTGGATGGTCATGGATTGGCGTCCGTTTCAGCCACAATTTCAGTGACTGCCAATAGATACCCAACGTCATTTTCAGGGGCTGCCAGGGGCGACGCATCGGTATGCGCCACATGCTTCGGGAAGACAATGGTGAGCGCTGCCCCGTGAATGTCGCATCAAACAGCTTGTCTCCGTCCTCATCGGTGTTCACCATGTGCACCCGAATATGGTCCATGCTGACCGAAAAACCCCAGCGATAGTGCATGGTCATGGCCATGAAAGGCGAGATATGAAACTGCTTGTCGAATTCGAAGCGGTGAAACTCGGCGCCGCCCTGCTCTGAAGCCGACTTGTCCTGACGACTGTCGTCGTTGCAGGTCAGCACATATTGATGCTGTTCGCCCCAGGGCGTGTTGGTGATTTCAGCGATAATGTAGGCCAGATGATCGCCTTTGACACAAAAATAGAAGGTCACCGAATTGAAGTTGAACCCCAGAAAACGCAAATGCGTCAGCAAGTAGACTTGCCCGTCAAACGCTTGGCCGGTTCGATCCAGCAGGGTCTCGCAGATGGCTTGTCTGAGATCAGCTGTGCTGGAATGCTGATGGTAATCCTTGCGCCTGAAGCTGATCAGGTTCCAGCGTTCCACTGACCACAGGGGTGAGGCAGCGAACGTCTCGGCGAGGCGACTCAGGTCAAGCAGAGTCCAGTACATAGTGTAATCGAACTGATGCCGCCGGGGCTTGTAGCGCACATGCCGTATCTCCCCCTGCACAATGCCCTGGTCAAGCATGTTGACCCAGGGAATGATCAAGCAGTTGAGCAGCATCGAGGCCGCTGCGGGCCCCATCTTCATGGAACCCCCAGCCCAACCAGGCGCCACAGTACCAGGTTCGCAAGTTGCCCTGACAACTGCTGACCCGGGACGCAGCAGAGACGGTCTGTTCGTTGTAGACAGGATGATGATAGTCACGGCTTAGAAGAATGTGGTCCGGATCGATTCGGTCTTCCTGATTCAGACTCACAATCAGCGGTTCGGGACAATCCAGTGACTGCAACAGATTCATGTAATACGACACGGTGCACTCACGTTGACTGCGCCCGTCGAGGACCACATTCCAGCTTGCCCAGGCGCTTTTGCGCTGTGGCATGACAGATGAATCGGTATGTAAGGTCATTCGGTTGTACTGCGTGCTGATTCCCGAGAACACAGATTGCTCGATCAAACCGGGTTGCTCAAGCATCGGTAGCACCTGATCGCCATGACATGCCATGATCAGCGCATCAAATTGGTGAGGCTGACCGTTGACCATCAACCTGACCGACGACTCGGTTCGTGAGATCGCCATGACTTCAGCGTCAGTATGCGCCTCGAACCGCTGGGTCTCGAGCAGGCGATCGATATACGTTCGACTGCCTCCCCTGACAGTTTTCCAGACCGGACGTGAGCTCAACTGCAGCATCTGATGATTATGCATGAACTGCAGCAAGTAACGGGCCGGGTACTGAAGAGCCATGTCGGCATTGCAAGACCACAAGGCGCTGGTCATGGGCACGATATGATCGTGGATAAACAACGCGCCATAACCACCCTGCTGCAGATAATCGCCCAGTGAAATTTCCGAAGGCTTGTTCAGAAGCTCACTGGCTGTCTTGTAGAAACGACGGATATCCAGAACCATGCGATAGAAGGACGGTCGCAGCAGGTTTGATGGTTGGCAGAACAACCTTCCAATACTGGCCGTGTTGTACTCCAGCCCGCTTTCCCGGTTGCTGACACTGAAGCTCATGTCGCTGTCGATCCAGTCCACGCCCAGGCGCCGAAACAGGTTGGTCAGCGTTGGATAATGATCCTCGTTGAAGACAATGAATCCAGTGTCTACGGTCCAGGGTTGGCCGTCAATCGACACCGTGTGTGTATCGGTATGCCCGCCCACATAATCATTTTTCTCGAAGACGGTCACCTGATGATGATCACAGAGTGCGTCGGCCGCAACCAGTCCACTGATTCCGGCGCCTACGACAGCAATCTTCATGATTGATTCAGCGCGTCGGAGCGCGAGATTTTCGCGGTCTCAGATCCCACACCAGTCCCAGCTTCTCGAACAGAGCCAGAATGTACCAGGTGACGTCAATCTCCCACCAGGCAATCCCCGCACGGGCGGCCGCGGGGTGTTGATGATGATTGTTGTGCCATCCTTCTCCGAGAGTCAGAATCGCCAGCAGGAAATTGTTCTTGCTGTCGTCGTCGGTATCAAAACGTCGTCGACCAAACCTGTGGGCGAAGGAGTTGATCGAAAAGGTGACGTGTGACAACACGACGGTGGAGATGAAGAAACCCCAGATCAAAATCTGCCAGCGGCTGGCACCCAGCGCTGGATGCTGCGTTTCGATATAAATTCCTGTCAGCAGAATCATGATGGCAAACAGAATCGGCGGAAGGATATCAAACCGGTCAATCGCCTTGAGGACAGGATTCCTGGCCAGGTCTGGAATGCGCTGAGTACGGGTTGGGAAGTTTTCGGTCTTCAGGAACCAGAACATGTGACTGCGCCAGAACCCATCGCGAGGCGAATGGGGGTCCTCGGGTGTATCAGCGTTGGCATGGTGAGCTCGGTGATGAGCGGCCCACCAAAGAGGTCCTCGCTGGGTGGCCGAAGCACCTATGAAACCAAATATCGCTTCGACCACTCTGGAGGTCTTGAACGACTTGTGAGAAAAGTAGCGATGATAGAAGCCGGTGATCGCGAACATGCGAATCAGGTAGGCACCCACACAAACGGCAACGGCAACCGGACTCACGCCCGTCACGAACGCAAAAAGACAAGTCAAGTGCAGCAGGATGAAGGGGATGACACGCGGCCAGTCCACGCGACTGGACTCGGCTGGTTTAGAATCGTTTGCCACCGAGTTGTCAAACCATTTCAGTACTCTCATTCAGAATGCCCCATGCCAGAATGATATAGACTAGCAGCCTGTCGGACTTCAACGGGCCGTCGCGAGGAGCAGTCGATTTGAGTCAGATTTTCCGATCTTTTGAGGTGAATAGCATCGCTATTTAACGAGCAAGATCGGGACATCTGGCCAAACTCGGGTTTTCCGCAGTAGATCACGTCAAGTCCGACGGGCTGCTGCTAGGCAGAAAGTCGTGAACTCGAGGTGAGCGGCGCACACCTCGATCCTCACACAGCATACCCATTGCGGCGCTTACTTTCACACAACGTTTTAGCAGAAGCAACAGGAGACACCATGAGACTGGTCCTGATCATGTTCACCCCCCTCATTATTCTGGTCGCTTGCAGCGGCAACAAGGTCAGGAATGACAATCAGCGCGTCGATGATTTTCTGGACCATCTGAAACAGGCCCCAGCGACATCATCGGTGGATGACCCAGCTGAAAAATTCCTGTCGCTGTTCGGCAACCTGAAACTCTCAGACACGCGTGAGGACCTGATCAGTCAGCTGTATGCCGACGACTTGTACTTCAACGACACCTTCAAGACGATCCGAACACTCGATGAGTTGGTTCCGTATATTCTGGAAACTGCCGAAATGGTGACCCAGACTACGGTTGAGATACTGGACGTGGTCCAGAGCGAAGAGGACTACTACATTCGTTGGGTGATGAGTATGGAGTTTGAAGTCAGAGGCGACACGATCATTTCACGCTCGATAGGCATGACTCAGGTTCGCTTCAATGTCGAAGGACGCATTGTCCTGCATCAGGACTACTGGGATGGTGCAGAAGCCTTCTATCGCCACCTGCCAGTCGTCGGATATCTGATCAAGAAAATTCAGAGCCGTCTCTAGCAGCCTCTGAACAAGTCGTGATCGGCTGTCTTGCATGACTTGTTCAGAGGTTCCCTAGTGGTTCCCTAAGATCATTTCTGAACCAGACCAGCTTCATGAGCTCGCTGTCTATTCCACGTCATCTTCAGCCTGAGCGCTCGGTTCAAGAGACACCGGGCAAAATGACTGCGATGGAATATCCAGCGCTGCATTGAACGTACTGGACAGATTCTGAAAGGCAATCAGTGCCGTCAACTCCATCAATCCATCGTCGTCAAGAAATTGCTTGAGTCGATCGGTCTGTGCGTCACAGACCTGCAAGCGCGTATCGATCATCGATTCTGTGTAA
>QIKT01000179.1 GCA_003233095.1 Oceanospirillales bacterium
CGAACGTTTGTTATCACCCAGAAGGGCCATTTCACCGACATAATTGCCCGCCGGAACATAGGACAGGACGACATCGCGCCCACCGATATTCCGCGCAATGGTCAGCGAACCGGAACGGACCAGATGAATCGAGTCTCCGTCATCGCCTTCCTCGAACAGGACCATGCCTGCCTTGTAATCCTCGATGGTTGCCGAAGCGACAATCTCGGCCAGAGAAGCGGCCGGGGTATCCGGAGCGAATCGTGACTGAATAGCCCGCAGGATGAAGGTCTCGTCAATGACCCGTTTGACTGCGCCCACCGAGTTGATCAGTTTGGTCATGGTTCGGCGAGGAGTTTCGACCAGCACGCAATTGTCACCGGCAAGCGTTGTTGCCGATCGACGTCGACCTGAGATCAGGCTCATCTCACCAAAGAACTCGCCACGGTTCAGACGAATGGTCTTGCCACTGGCTTCATCGACAATGATTTCAACAGTGCCTTTGACAATGCTGAAAAAAGTATTCGTGTAGTCGTTGCGCTTGAATATTGTATCGCCCTTGGCCGGAGTCCGGATGAAACTGTCGAGCATGAATTCGCGCAGCTGCAACTCTGTGATTGGCGAGAGGACCGGCACATTCTTCTGAATGCGCTCCAGCTCTGCATGAACCGTGGTGAATCCCTGCATTTCGCTGAATTTAGCCTTCAGCAAGGGTTCATCGGCGGGTTCAACATGATTGCCCTGAATGAACTCGATGACTTCGTAGCCCTGATTCATGGCGGATTTGATCAGCGGATAGCCGCCCAGCGCACCAATGATATACAGACCGGGCACATTGGATTGATAGGTGGTACTGACTGCCGGGATAGAGTTCGGATCGGCATTCGGAAAATCGATGCCACATGACTCGACGAATCGTCTTGGCGGAATCGCGCCGAGGCGAGCAATGATTCGATCGACGTGCACTTCGGCAGTGCCGTCGGCGGTGTTGAGCTTGAGGATGCCCTGTTTGCCGTGCTCGGTAGTTTCAACGACCGAATCCACATTACTGCTGTAATAACACTCAATGACTTCATCATCGATAGCTTTGAGGATGGCCTGGTTATTGGCATCCTTCGAGCGAGCAAATTCATCGCGGCGGTTGACGATGATGACATGGTTGTTGCGGGTCAGGGCGATGGCGTTTTCGATCGCAGCATCACCGGCACCCACAACGGCGATAGTCTCGTCTTCATATTCATCCGGGTCAGCCAGCTGATACTGAACGAAAGGCAGATCTTCGCCTGCGGCTCCCAGTTTGCGAAGGTTGCCCTGAAGGCCAATGCCCATAACAACATTCTCAGCCTGGATGACGGTGCCACCCTTGGTGGTCAGGTGAAAGACATCCCCCTGTTTTTCAATGCCGACCACTTCGTTGTGATAATAGACATTGACCTTGTGGTCCTTGATGCCCTGATCCCATTTGCCGAGAATTTCTTCACGCGAGCCTGCCTTGAACTGCAGAGGGCTACGCAATGGCAGCACATCCGGTTCGTCCATGACGTGCTTGCCTTTCTGGTAGCTGAAAATGGTGTTGGACAAATGCTGCTCGGCTTCGAGCAGGACGTGCGATACGTTCGTTTCGGCAGCACGAGTTGCTGCGCTGAGACCACCAGGTCCTGAACCTACGATGGCTACTTTGAATAGTTCAGACATCCCCCCCCCTGGAAAGTATGCGAATCAATGCTCCGGGGTGACTCCCTCGCTCCGGAACTGAATCTGACACGAATCATTGTAGCGTAGTTCTATCTGGCTTAACAATCGGCAAAACCGAGTAATGATCAACCGGGTGTAAGAATGGGTCCCGGGGGCATTTTCAGATCAAGCCAGTCAAATACCGCCTCCCACCAGAGACTGATTGCCCGCGCCGTAGACAGGCTGTGCGGTTCATCCGGAAACAGCACCAGACGACTATCACCACCTGACTGCTGAATCAGGTGATAGGCCAGCAGGCTCTGTGCGGGCAGAACACGTTGATCCGCTTGCCCATGGAGGATTAGAGTCGGAACCGGCCAGGCACCAGGCAACTGCGCTGGTGACAACTGATTGATTCGAGCCGGGTCAATCTGAGGAAGAGAGCCCCAACTGTACTGTCGACCCCATGGATAGTCCGTGGCGTAGTGGCTGAGCAGATCAACCACCCCGGCGTGAACGACCAGACTGCGAATCGGCAGCTGTTTGCGACTGGCCCAGTATCCCAGATAACCGCCATAGGAATAGCCCAGCAAGCCAATTCGATCGGTATCAACATCTTTACGTTTGGAGAGTGCCGAGATCACCCGAGTCAGATCTTCCACGCCCAGGCTTGCGGGATCGCCATCAATTGAGGCTGCAAACGATTGCCCAAATCCGGTTGATCCATGCCCATTCAATGCCACCACGATGTAGCCTGCAGCGGACGGAATTAGCGGATTCAGATGGGTAGTGAACTCATCCAGCCAGGCATCATAGGGTCCACCATGGAGCATGATAATGACCGGCCATCGCCGATTCGAATCAAAGCCCGGTGGCATCAGAACCCAGGCATGCAGCGGGTCATTGTTGGCCCCATCGAATTGTTGTTCGGTGACCGTTCCCAGCCGTGTATTGCGCACCAGACTTTCATTGAATCGGGTGATGGGCTTCATCCGGCGACCGTCTTTCTCGGCGATATGAATTTCTGGAGGCATGGTCAGGCTGCTGCGTATGAAGACCAGCTGACCTCGTGGTCCGACACTGATATCTCTGATAGCACCCCCTTCTGAAGTCAGCCTGGGACGAGCACCCGAAGGCGAGGTTCGATACAGGTGTCGGCGGCCATCGGATTGCGCGGTAAAGTAAATGGTCTGATCATCCTGGGAGAACATCCATTCCTCAGCCGAGTGGCTGCCATCGGTCAACACGCTGACTTTACCGGATCTGAGTTGATGGCGGACCAGTTGAATGGGCTCAGATCGTTGCTGAGCGATTGTGCGTTCCCCGTACACGAGACTATCCTGGGTGTGGCCAAATCGAGGCGTGAACTGACTACCTGATCGTTCAGCGGTGAGATTGAGCACTTTTCCACCTTGAAGGTCCATCAGTAGAATGTCGTTATCAAGCGTCAGATAAGGTGGCGGGCTGGTATTGGCGGCAAGCGCCAGCCATTGACCGTCTGGTGACAGATCCCAGGCAAAGTGCGCCGCGGCATATGGCTGAGACAGCTCTGGCGTCAAGTCAATGATCGAACGGTCGGCTAGTGATAGCCTGAACAAATGGCGAACGGCATCGGTCGGGGCGTCGAGCTCAGATCGTCGAGACAAGAGCGTATCGGAAATCAGAAGATTGCTGCTGCGCTTGCTGCTCTGAACTCTGATCGTGAGCTGATCCAGGTTCTGGCCAATGTCTGCGAAGGTCATGGCTTCAAACAGCACAGACTCACCGTCTGGCGTATAACGCGGATTGAGCATGTGGGTTGGAAAATCAGCCAGTCGTTCCGGTGCACCACCCCTGAGATCAATCTGATACAACTGCCCTGGGAGGTCCGGTCGGTAAGAGGTGTAGACGATACGCTGACTGTCTGGTGACCAGGCAGGCTGTATGTTCAGGGCTTCATCACGTGTCAGCTGGCGAAGCGCCTGCTCGTCATCAGGATCAGCTGTCCACAAATCGATGTTTCGCTGCGGGTTGCTATCACGGCGGGAGGCAACGAAGATCAGCTGACGTCCATTCGGTGACAGGATGGGGTCGGCCAGTTGACTCATGCGCGAGAGTCGATCGGCATCCATTGGCGTAAAGCCCAGTTGAGCCATCGATACATTCGCTGACAGGGACAGAAGGCACAAACACGCAATCAGAAATGTGGGGCGGAGGAGCAAACCTCGAGCTGTGATCACAACGTAGTGGGGAAGTGCAAGAAGGGAAGGAGTCATGAGATGAATGATGGCAGGCCTTTGAACAGCGTCCTGCCATCATCCACAACTGGTCAGACTACGCCGTAAGCGATCATCGCATCGGCGACCTTGCGGAAGCCTGCAATGTTGGCTCCTGCGAGGTAGTTGACCCAGCCATCTTGCTGGCCATATTCAACACACTGACCATGGATATTCATCATGATCTGGCGCAAGCGCTCATCCAGTTCGGTGCGTGACCAGGACAGACGCATGCTGTTCTGGGTCATTTCCAGACCGGACACAGCGACCCCACCTGCATTGGCTGCTTTGCTTGGGCCGTACATGATTTTCGCTTCCAGATAGTGATCGATCGCATCCTGCGTCGAAGGCATATTGGCACCCTCAGCCACACCGATACAACCATTTTTGACCAGCATCGCGCCCTGATCACCATCAATCTCATTCTGTGTGGCGCAAGGGAAGGCCAGGTCACAGGGTATTGCCCAGGGGCCTTTGCCTGCATGGAATTCGGCACCGTATTTGTCGGCGTATTCGCTGATTCGGCCGCGACGGTTGTTCTTCAGATCCATGATGAAGGCGAGCTTCTCCTCATTGATGCCTTCCTTGTCATAAATGAAGCCGGAGGAATCGGATGCGGTCAGAGGAATACCGCCGAGATGGATAATCTTCTCGATGGTGTACTGGGCCACATTGCCGGAACCTGAGACCAGGCACCTCATCCCGTCCATGCTCTTGTCGGCATGGCTGAGCATATCCTGCATGAAGTACACACAGCCGTAGCCTGTCGCTTCAGTTCTGATCAGGCTGCCACCAAAGGCCAGGCCCTTGCCGGTCAGGACACCCGTGAACTCGTTCTTGATTCTGAGGTACTGGCCAAACATGTAACTGATTTCGCGAGCACCCACGCCAATATCACCAGCGGGAACGTCGGTATGTGGTCCGATGTGCCTGGACAGTTCGGTCATGAAAGATTGACAGAAACGCATGACTTCAGAATCGGATTTGCCCTTGGGGTTGAAATCCGAGCCACCCTTGCCGCCGCCCATGGGCAACGAGGTGAGGCTGTTCTTGAATGTTTGTTCGAAGGCCAGGAATTTCAGAATGCTCTGGGTGACATTATGATGGAATCGAATGCCGCCCTTGTAGGGTCCGATAGCATTGTTGTGCTGAACACGATAACCGCGATTGACGCGAATCTGGTTCTCGTCGTCTTGCCAGCAGACTCGGAAGCTGATAATGCGATCGGGTTCGGTCAACCTTTCGAGAATCTGCGAGTTGCGGTATTCAGGCTTGTCCTTGATATACGGAATGATGGACTGAGCCACTTCGTATACTGCCTGATGGTACTCGGTTTCTCCTGGATTTCGGCGCTTCAGGCCTTCCATGAATTCATCGAGTGAATGAACGGTTGAGTATCCCATTTCCCCTCCTGAGTCTTTCGACGTAAAAAATACAGTGTAATGAATTTACCAATCGCTGTGAATCACGAATCACCCCGGATGCATCAAGCAGGATCACTCTGGGGAACCTCCGAACAAGTCATGACCGGTTGTCTTGAGCGTGAAATACGCCCCCTCGGCGTTGCATGAACCGAGCCATAGCAACACTATGACTCGGTTCATGCGCCTTGATCGGACGTATTTGCCATCTCAACCCAATTCGCTTAAGGCTTATTCAGAGGCTCCCTGGCATCGCGATCAGGACCGCTGGTCCTCGAATGCGGCATGCGCAGTGGCAATTCGCTGGCCCACCGAAACCCAGGCGATCGCATCGCAGAACTGACAGGCACACAGATCATCCAGTATGCGCTCGAATTCACTCAATTTGTCAGCTGATTCACCGCTAAGGTGATCGGACAGGCGCTGCACCTGATAGTCCATGCGCTGCTGACGCCATTCTTCAGGAGACTCGATACCTGCCAGCCATTCGAGCGCAATAATCAATTCATGGGCCTTGACCGAATCATCATTGAACGTCTCGCCGGCAATCAATTGTTCGAAGCGCTGTGTCAGGGCAGGGCACTGAGCCGTCTGACTCAAGGATTGTAATTGCTTCTGAGCCTCGCTCACTGACGCTGGATCTGCATGCGCTGCGGCCAGACCCTGATACAAGGCAATGCGGTGTGCTCTCTCCGTTTTCAGGCGTTGCGACTGCAGTTGCAACCGCCGTTCTGAAAACTGCTCCAGTTGCTGATTGAAAATCCGGTCCATTCTTCGGTCATCGCTCTGTATCGACTGCCACTCGGATCGGTAGGTCTGCTGAAGGCCCTTGAGAGTCTCGCCATCGTCACACTGATCAAGATCGTCTTTCATGCGATCCAGAATGGCGAACAACTGTTGTGATTGTTCGGACTTCTCGGCTTCCTGCTGCTGCTGTTCCTGCTTGCGACGATTGAAAATGCCATCGTTGAGACTGCGAAACCGTTTCCAGAGTGCCTGATCACGATTTCGTCTAGCCGGGCCAATGTTTCGCCAGTCCTGCTGCAGAGATTTGGAGCGATTGATGGCCGCCTCGATCGTCTCATCAGAGAGCGTTTCGTGAAGCGATTCCAACTGAGCAATCAAGCGTTCTTTCTTGCCTTGATTCAGATCGTATTCTTCAGCCAGGCTGTCATCCAGAGACTGCGCTCCGTTGCGAAGTCGATGCGCCATGGCCTTGCGCCTGGAAGGCTTCAGATCTGCAACCATTCTGAGTGAGCGACGAGCGTCGCCAACCAATTGATTGCGATCCTTGAGGGTCATTTCAGCGTCGTTGGCAATGGCCTGTTCTACCCGAACACAGAGTGCAGCAAGAGCCTGCTCCTGTTCGGTCCTGAGTTCGGAACGCTTGTCGAAAAACACCTTTGCCGGTTCATAGGCTGCCTGACAGGCATCAGAAAAGCGCTTCCACAAGGCCCCTCGCTCACGATTATGAGTTCGTTCACCGGGCAATTGTTCGCTCTTGTCCATGTCCCGCCAGTCGTGCTGAAGCGATTTGACCTTTTCGGCCATCGCATCAGGATGCAATCCGGACTGGCCGATTACCTCGGCCTCTTCGACCAGAGCCTCACGGTGTTTGTTGTTGGCCCATCGCTGCCAATCCCTCAGTTCTCCAAGTCGACCACGACTGGACTGGATACGAGCCTTGAACGCCACCGAATCGGTTACCGGGTGACGGCCTATCCGCAGCAGACGCTTGAGGATGTCCTGCTTGATATTGACAGCTTTGGCCAGGTCACCATCTTCGAGGGCTGCTTCCAGATGAGTCATACTGTCGTCGAGTGTTGCCACGCGCTGTTCAATCTGTGCAGACTCATCGTTATGACGGGCGTTGATCGGTTCAAGCAATCGAGCAAATCGGTCCGCAAGCGACTTGTCTGCGGGGGTCGGTGCAGGAACCTTGCCCAAGGCCTTGTCCCACTCGGCCTCCATTCGACTCAAGCTTCGAGCGTCAACGGTATCCAGTCGGCTCTCCAGGCGTTCACAGAGCCGCAACAGCGTCCCATCCGGGGACTGATCCTTCAGCGCCTGATCGCGTCTGTTGATCAGCGACAATCGTGCCTCGTCCAGCGCGGACTGATGCGCCGAACAGGCGTCTGGATGCTGCTGCATGAAGTCATCAAGATTACCCAGCAAACGCTCACTGCTTTCCAGATCTGTCGGCTGCGTCATCATTCGGGACAGATCGGTCATGAAGCCCTCGACTTGATGGTCCTCTGCGGTGGGCTCTGCCGGAGTGACCAGGCTTGCCTCGACAATCGACAAGGAGGTCATGAAGCGTAGCGAAAGTTCAGATTGCGGGCTCATGTCCAGCACCTGCCAATCAGCACGTATGAGCTCCAGGGCTTCGGATTTCTGCGGATGAGCCATGGGCTCCCTGACCAGACGATCAAGACGATCGCAGAGAGCTTGAGCCTGCAATTGAGAATCAGAATTCTGGTTGCTGGCCGGATTCAGTGTCTGGAGGCGATCCTGAATGACGCTGAACAGGCGTTTGTCTGTCTTGCGAGCGATCTTGGCAATTCGTTCGAGCGTCGCCGGCTTGTCTATCCGTGACACGGCGTGATTGCGAACTGAGGTTTCCGGATCATTGGTCGCTATGGTCGCCAGAAGACCGGGGCGGACAATCTTGTCGAGCAGAGATCGTCGAACATCGACTTCCGTTGCATGCTGCACGAGATACTCAATCAACTCACTGTCATCAAGCTTGGGAATGATTTCCAGACGATCGTGATCACTGTTGCTGCACGGCATGATGCCCGCCAGCATCTCACGGACCATCTTGCGTGCCAGCTGCTGAACTTTGCCATCGGTTTCTTCTGCGGCAACTCGCATGATTGGATACAAGTCTTTCAGACGCCTGAGTGCAGCGAGCCTGACCTGTGCTGACTCATCATTACGAGCCAGTTCGTCCAGTTGTCCAAGGACACGTTCATCGCGACTCTGGGCAACTGCATCGGCCCGAATGGCAGAATCGGCGTGTTGCCAGCGGGGTTTGATGAACAGTTCTTTGAGCGCTCGTTTCATGATGGCCAGTCCCGTTTGTTTGGCATTATTGCGTCAGATGGATGCGAATGATCCAAGGTTCCGAGTCAGTGCTGTGACTGAATGTGACTGTATTGTAGGCGCTTGTGTCAGTGGTGCAAGCGCCGAGTTCAATGTGCGGCTTCTGGGTGCTCGAAAGAGGGTTTTCACACATTCATTTGCTCGACTTCAGAAGCCGATTGATCAAAGACAGGCAGAGACTCGAGTGCATGAATTTGCTCGTCTGGTGCATCGATCTTCATCAATTGTTTTCGAAACGCGGGGCCATCAGGCAGTTGTGACAGATACCAGCCAATATGCTTTCGAGCCACCCTGACGCCACTGATGCCTCCATAGAAGTCATGCAACTGATGAATGTGTCGGGTCATTTCCTGACGGATGACTGCGATCGCAGGACGAGGCTGTTCAATGTGATGTTGTAGATAATGCCGAATCTGAGAAAAAATCCAGGGGTTGCCCTGAGCACCTCGTCCGATCATGAGTCCGTCAGCCTGAGTCAGCTTGAGCACCTCAGCTGCACGAGGACCGTCGTTGATGTCTCCGTTGGCAATCAGCGGCATATCGACAGCCTGGCGCACCTCAGCGATCGTCAGATATTCGGCCTGCCCAGAGTATTTTTCCTCGCGCGTTCGACCATGAATGGCCAGCGCCGAGATACCGGCACACTCGGCAATGCGGGCAATGCGAACGGCATTGCGTCGATCAGGTGATGGGCCGGTTCTGATTTTCAGTGTCACCGGGACGGTTACAGCCTCAACCACAGCCTCAAGGATGGCCTGGACCAGCGATTCGTTGGACAGAAGGGCAGATCCTGCGTAGGTATTGCAGACTTTCTTGGCCGGGCAACCCATGTTGATATCGATGACATCAGCACCCTGGCGCTCGGATTCGAGGGCAGCGCTGGCCATCATCTGTGGGCAAGCGCCGGCGATCTGAACAATAATCAGTGCCACTTCTCCAACGTGATTCATGCGAAGAGTTGACTTGCGAGAGTGCCAGAGACGTTGATCGGAAATAAGCATTTCACTGACCGCAGCATCGGCGCCCAGGCGTCGACACAGGGCACGAAAGGGTCGGTCGGTGACCCCGGCCATGGGTGCCGCCATCAAGCCGCCAGGGATAGGTACCGAACCGATATTGAACCCCTTGAGGGTCATGTCACAATCGAGAATATCTTGAAACCGGCAATCCAGGTCCCTGCAATCGATCCGAGATTGGACAAGACGAAAATCAGCAGAATGCGAGCGACCTTGTTTCGCCACCAGCCACTGGTCTTGAGCAGGTCGTCACGCATCGCCGCAAAGTCTTCGACTCGAGGCTTGCGCAGCCAGGCCTCCATGGATGCGGTCACCATGCCGGCGGCAATGGTCGGGTTCAGCGACGTCAGTGGGGCTGCGACGAACGCGATCAATATGGTCAATGGATGTGCGCCGGCAAGCAGGGCACCGATCGCAGCCAGTGCACCATTGAACAAAATCCATATCTTGACGGTTTCCCAGCCAAGATCTGTGTTCTGACTGAAGCCATAAGCAAACCCTGCCAGGACCAGTGCGGTAATGATCCAGGGAACCCACTTCACCCAGGCACGCTTGGGGGGCAGGGTGTTCAACTCGACAACCTGATCATCCGGGTCTTGCTTGTCATCGGCCAGATGTCTGGCAAAACCCTCCAGATGGCCTGCACCCACAACGGCAAGAACATTGGCATGGGTGTTCTGCAGCGCTTCCTGACGCAATCTTGCGGCCATGAATTGATCGCGCTCGGCAATCAGTACGTCATAGAGTGGTTCAGACTGTTCGGCAAATTCTGCAAAGGTGCTTTCCAGCACGTCACCCTGCTTGAGTTTTTCGATGTCTGCTTCGGTGATCTCTTCGCGACTGAACATGCTGAATACAATGCCGCCAAGCAGCGATATTCTTTCCAGAAATCCGACCTTTCTGAACACTCGCTTGAGGGTGATGCTGATATCGCGATCAATCAGCAGATGCGGCAGATTCTGTTCTTTCGCACGATCCAGGGCCGCCTTCATTTCAGCACCCGGCTCTATCCCGAACTGGTCGGCCAGTCGCCGTTGATAACTGCCAAGTGCCAGATTTGCGGCCAACAGACCGGCCTTGCCCTCGCGAATGACCTTGAACAGATCCATCTTGTGCCAGGCATCGGGGTTGGTCAGTGAATCATAACGGCTCTCGCACAGCTCCACGGCAACCGCATCAAACCCACCCTCGCGAATCATCTCGTTGACCGCATCAACCGATGCACGCGAGACGTGCGCGGTGCCAAGCAAGGTATAATTGACCCCATCTCGCTCGATCTTGCGGATCGGCTGCTCAGTATGCGCAGTTGCGTCAGAGGATTCGGCGGCGTATTCGTTGACTGTCATGGAATTCCCTTTTTAAGCAGATCGGCATAGGCGTCCACTCGCCTGTCGCGCTGGAAGGGCCAGATTCGGCGGATCTGTCGGCTGTGTTCAAGGTCCAATACATGGATGCCATGCTGCTGTGAATCAATCCCGTACTGCATATCCAGATACCCATCCGCCGAGACCACCATGCTCGAGCCCCAGAAGGTCTGGCCCGGGGTATGCCCGGATGGGTCGACTTCATGACCGACCCGATTGACCGAGATCACTGGCACGCCATTGGCAATGGCATGCGATCGTTGAATGGTGATCCACGCATCCCGTTGTCGAGCCTGTGTCTGATCGTCATCCGTGAAGTCCCAGCCAATGGCCGTTGGATATATCAATACCTCGGCGCCCGCCAGGCTCATCAGTCTGGCCGCTTCGGGAAACCACTGATCCCAGCAGACCAGCAGACCCAGTCGACCGATCGACGTATCAATCGGCGTGAAGCCCATGTCACCTGGTGTGAAATAGTATTTTTCGTAATAACCCGGATCTTCCGGAATATGCATTTTTCGATAACGCCCGACCAGACCTCGATCGCCATCAGTGACGAAGGCCGTGTTGTGAAAGAGGCCGCTGCCGCGATCTTCGAAGACCGAGCCAACGATGACCACGCCCAATTTTGCCGATAGTTCGCAAAAACGATCGGTTGTTGGTCCGGGGACAGTCTCCGCCAGGTCGAACAGTGTTGGGTCTGCGGTCTGACAGAAATATCGGTGGTCGTGCAGCTCGGGCAGCACGATCAAGTGGGCGCCTTGATCGGCCAGTTCAGTGATGGCCGATTCGATCTGCTGCCGATTGGCGGTTTGCTGGTCGATCACCTGCAGCTGAGCCATGCCGACACAAACCGATCGAGGGCGATCAGCCGCTCGCATACAGCACCTGTCTTGGCAACTGCATGGAAGCACAGTGGACCGCGCCGCCTTGGCTGATCAGTGTCTGACAATCAACCGCGATGATCTCATGTTCGGTGAAGCAACTGGCCATGACACGCTGTGCAGCGGCGTCTCGGGCTGTGCCATACGTCGGAACCAGGACCGATCCATTGATGATCAGAAAGTTGGCATAACTGGCCGGTTGCTGATGATCACGACGGCCCATGCGTTCAGGCATGGGCAGCTCGAACAGTTGATAGGGCTGTCCATGACGGTTTCTGAACTGTAGCAGTTGCTCAGCCATGGCCTGAAAAAAAGGCCAGTGTGGATCGGATGGGTTCTGGCATCCCTGATAGATCAGTCCGTTGTTGGGAGCAAAGCGGGCCAACATGTCGATGTGACTGTCAGTGTCATCTCCGATGAGTTCACCATGATCGAGCCACAGCACCTGTTCAGTGCCGCAGCAGCGTGCAAACAGGGATTCAAAATAGTCCCGACTGAAGTCCACCGTACGAGCGCTCAGACACCGGCTTGTGGTCATCAGCGTCCCATCGCCATCCGATTCGATCGCGCCACCTTCGAGCACCTGTCCAGATTCGATCAGAGACAGGTGGTTGAACAGCGGGTGCTGATGCAGCGAGGAGGTCAGGCGATCATCCCGTTCTGCAATGAACTTGTTGCCCCAGCCATTGAACCTGAAATCAAGCCAGGCCCACCGACCCGACTCACAGGCAACCGACAGTGGGCCTGTATCTCTGAGCCAGGTGTCATCGAAATCACAATCCATGATCCAGATCGGATAAGGCAGCGGTTTGAGGCGGTTAACCAGGCTCATCCGCGATTCATGATCGCTGACCAGCACGATCACCGGTTGATGCTGAGCAATGGTCTCAGCCAGTGTGAAGGTCGACGTGCGAGCGTAACGAATCAGTGGCGCCCAATCCGAATCGCGTGCGGGCCATCCAAGCACTGCTGCACACTGGGGTTCCCACTCGGCAGGCAGGCGAGTAGGCGTCAGACGAGAAGACAAGGAGGCAGAATCAGCGGGACATGGCAGGCTTGGACTCGGTGGCCGTCGCCTGATTGATCACAGCATGAATGACATGATTGTGCTCGAAGTACACTGTGAACAATTCATAGACCCAGTGAGAAATGGGAGGTTCACCAACCGAGCCACTCATCGATAGTGGCTCGCCGAAGGACGCAGCAACCTCGGATTTCAACATGCCTCGGCGAGGTGTCGTCTGAACTGCAGTGCGCTCGACCCGATCGATCAATAGCACATCCTGGCGAACAGTCGACCCGGTTTGCGCCGTGGCCGTACCGGTCAGGCAAATCAGCAATGCGGTCATGATTTTCATAGTTGTTTCTCTCATCCAATGTGTCAGCAACAGACGCGAAGATGCTGTCTGTTCAGAATTTTAGCGTATTTTGACACTCAGCACAGTATTGCGACTGTCGACGCGATCGCAGTTTGCCCAAACCTTTCAATGCTGATCTGGCCGCCGTGTCAACCATACGGGTGCCTGCTGCGTTGTAACAGTCAACCAACCACCGGTCGGCCAGCAGAAGCTTGAATCTGCCGGTCGTCAAGCCATAAGGAGAGTCACATGAGACAGCGCGCAGCCAGGCCCTTGCTGCACATCGCCCTGATCATGCTGTTGGCCGCCCCTGGCCTCAGTCTTGCTATCACTCTGCAGACGGGCCTGAACGGTCCCTGGTATGAACCGCAGACCGATGGACAGGGTATCATCCTGCATGTCATCCCCGAGGCAAATCAGATCTTCATGGTGTGGTTCACGTACAGCCCTGATGGCAGTCAACAGATGTGGTTGACGGCCTCGGGAACGCTCGATCAACAACCAGTGAGCTTGACCTTCACGCAGCCCGGAGGTGGTCAATTCAATGCCACCCTGCCGGCCGTCACGCAAGCAGCCTGGGGCAGCGGCGCGATTGAGTTTGCCAGCTGTCAACTGGCCGAGTTGACGTACAACGGACCAGACGGCCTCAGTGGCAGCGTTCAGTTGCAGCGACTGACTCCGGTGATTGACTGCCAGGAGGGTGACTGATGAAGCGTATTCTGATGATCATGAGTCTCATGCTGACTATCAGCGCAGAGGCGGCGACGTTGGATGTCTTCGTGTACGGCAATCGATTTGATCCGGAAGTGGTGACCATCCAACCGGGTGACACGGTTCGCTGGCAGGTCGTTGAGGGCAGCCATCAACTGATTCCAGAACAACCCGAACTGGTTCCGGGGTTCAACAGCGGACTGCTGAGTCGACAACAGACTTACCGTTATCAGTTCGATCAATTGACGGAGACTCTGACCTATCGCAGTTCGGCCATCGAGGCTATCCGCGCGGCGGTCGATCCTCAGCCACAGCCCAATTCGTTTGACTTTGATAAACGCCTGTCTGCTGGCTGGTACAACCGTCAGACGGATGGACAGGGCCTGCTTTTCGACTACGTGCCTTCGGTCAATCTGATGACTGCCTACTGGTTTACCTTTGATCCTGTCAGCGGCGAACAGATGTGGCTGTTTGCCTCCGGAGTGCCGGTGAACAATCGAGTCACGATGAGCGTGCTGCGCCCAGTGGGCGGGCGGTTCGATCAACCGCAAACGGTCACCCGACCGGACTGGGGCGAAATTACCGTCGACTTCACCGATTGCAGTAACGCCATGGCCTGGTACGACGGCAGCGTCGATGGGCTATCCGGTCAGTTTCCATTGACTCGGCTGTATCTCGCCAGCCTGTGCCAGTAGGAGAATATTGACATGAATACACCAACCATGAACAAGGCACGCCAAGACCTGGGCAAGCGACTCGGACAAAGCGGGCTTGGGGAGGGTCTGAATTCGATCATCGCCGGGCAATCCTCAGCCAGCGCTTCGACTCAGTTGCCATCACAGACTGTCGATTCGCTGATTCATCTGCTCGGCCGAACCAGTTTTGGGGTTACCCAGGACATGATCATGCAAGCCGATGTCATTGGAGAGAGTGCCTGGCTCGACCAGCAGCTCAACCCGGAATCGATTGATGACTCAGACATCGAAGAGCTTCTCGCTACAGCATTTCCATCACTGCAGATGAGCTACGCCGAGATTCTGGGTCAGACAGAGGACCCCGAGTTCAATCCGGCTATCGACCTGGTCATCTCGGCGATTCTTCGGCAGATATTCAGCCCCAAACAACTGTTTGAAGTAATGACTGAATTCTGGACCAATCATTTCAACGTGTTCCTGTTTGACGGCCCGGTCGAGTACCTCAAAACGGTCGATGATCGAGAGAACATCCGCCCCTTGGCGCTAGGCCGTTTCAGCGAACTGCTGCACCGAAACGCTCGCAGCCCGGCCATGCTTTACTATCTGGACAATTACTCCAACACCGTTCAGGGGCCCAATGAAAATTACGCCCGAGAACTGATGGAACTGCACACTCTGGGGGTTAATGGCGGCTACAACGAGCAGGACGTCGCCGAAGTAGCCCGCTGCTTTACGGGCTGGAGCATCGATACTCGGACTGAAGACCTGTTCGGGTTTTTCGACATCACCCATGACACTGACAGCAAGGTCGTCCTGGGGCAAGGCATTCCAGCCGGTCAGGGGATTGAAGATGGCGAGCAGGTTCTGGACCTGCTCGCAGAGCATCCATCAACCGCTTCGTTTCTTGCTTCCAAACTGTGTCGCAGATTCATCAGTGACACGCCCGATCAGGGCATCATTGATATGATCGCAGGGCGATTCAGCGAGACCGATGGTGATACTCGTCTGGTGCTCGAAACCTTGCTGACCTCCGATGCCTTTCGCAGCGCACAAGGAGTCAAGTTCAAGCGGCCTTCGGAATATGTGGCATCAGTGGTTCGCAGCACCAGCGCAGCACTCGACAATGAAGGCCGTTATCTGAGGCTGTTGTTCGATCAATTGCAGATTCTTGGGCAATTACCGTTTTTTTCCAACCCTCCTACCGGTTATCCCGACCAGGAAACTTCCTGGTTGAGCTCCGGCGCATTGCTCAGTCGATGGAATTATGCCCTGGGTATCAGCTACGGTGAGTTACCGCTGCCGTCCAGTCGCAACTTCGACAATAACCAAAACCAACTGTTGTATTCCGATGGCATCAACGTGCCGGTCCTGGATCTGATTGGCGAGGCACGAACACCGGCAGCGATTACCGATCGACTGATCGATCGAATTCTGCATCGCCCAATCAGCTTTGATGATCGCAAGGCCCTGATCACACATGTGGCCGACGGCGCGCCCAACTCGGTTCCGTTGGAACTGGAACAGGCCGTCAAACGGGGCAGGGCAGCCGTCGCTGCCATCCTGTCATCCCGCTACTTTCAGTTTCGATAAGGAGAACGCCTCATGGATCGCAGAGATTTTTTGAAAACCGGCGCTCTGGTCGCTGTGCCAGCCCTGATGCCGAGGCTGGTGTTCTCGCAATCGGGAAACACCGGATCAAGTGACATCCTCATCCATATTTTCATGCGCGGCGGGGCCGATGGCCTGAACATGGTGGTGCCGTACTTTGACAATGACTACTATCTGAACCGGCCCACTCTGGCCATTCCGCAACCGGGCAGCAGTGGCGGCGCGCTGGATCTTGATGGCTCGTTTGGCCTGCATCCACAGTTGGCGTCACTGCAGCCGCTGTTTGCCAGTGGCGACTTGGCGATTGTGCATGCCAGTGGCTCGCCGGACGGTTCCAGGTCGCACTTCGAGTCTCAAGATCTGATGGAAGCTGGAAGCCCCGGCGGCGGGCTGATTTTTGATGGCTGGATCAATCGGTATCTGGAGGCAGCTGGGGGCCAAACCAGCAGTCCTTTCCAGGCGGTCAGCCTGAGCCAGTCGCTGCCCGTGTCGCTGCGAGGCGAGGTGCCAGCTTTGGCGATCAGTTCCATCGACGCCTATGATCTCATTGTTCCTGATGAGGAGCAGAACGGATTGCGTCAAGCGGTGCTGGATGTCTATGATCAGGGAGACCAAGTCGACACAACAGCAACGGACGTGCTGGCCTCGGTTGATCAGCTCAAGGCAGCCGACCCACTGTCGATCCCTGTAGAAAATGGGGCCATTTATCCAGGCTCCTCATTCGGCAGAGCACTTGAGAATCTGGCGCGGCTGATCAAGGCAGATCTAGGCCTGGAAGCGGCCAGTGTCGACATCGGAGGATGGGATCATCACGACAATCTGGGCACAGAGCTGCCACCTTTGTGCACCAACTTTGCAGATTCTCTGGCCGCGTTTCATACCGACCTTGGACAGAGAATGGAGCACATCAGCGTCATCGCAATGACCGAATTCGGTCGCCGTGTCCGCGAAAACGGATCGCTCGGCACTGATCACGGCTATGGGTCGGTCATGTATGCCATAGGCGGTGGAGTTCGGGGCAATCAGGTCATCACTCAGTGGCCAGGTCTGGGGACTCAGAATCTCAATAATGGTGACCTGGAGATCACAACCGACTATCGAAGTGTGTTGTCCGAAATGCTGGCCAAACGCATGCGCGTGTCTGACCTGTCAACAGTGTTCCCGGAATTTTCCGGAACCCAGGATATCGGCTTGTTCGATCCAATTTGATCAGGGTGCGACCGGTGCTGAATCAGCGGCAAACAGACAGCCCACACCCGCAATGCCCGTCAGTTTATCCAGAGTCAGTGTCTGATCACCAGACAGGCCATTGAGCTCTGCCTGTCCATGAAGGTAGTCATCGAATTGAATGGACAGACTACCCCGCTGGATTGAAACAAATCGATCGCCAGAGGTATGCCGGGATTCAGCGAGGTCTGATCTGTCGAGCCAATCAACCATAAGGGTTTGCCATCGGCGTCGTATGAATAAACGCACACCACCATTGAGTCATCACCGGAGGGATGAAACATCAAGCCCTGTCCATCGGACTCCCGATCGTGCCAGGCCCCGGTCAAACCACTGGATCGAATTCTGGATGGCTTCGCGTCATTTCGATCTGCCCTGACATCGGCAGCATTTCCCGCCCGGCAGGCTCCCTAGTCCAGGAACGTGGCTCAGCTTGACCATCTCATACCTCGTCGATCCGTCATCACCGACCAGTGCCAAACTGGCCTGATCGTAGAGGGCACGAGTCGATCGGCTTGCATGAAAACGTTAATCGATAACATAAAAAAACCCGCATCAGAGCGGGCTTTTCAAAATCGGACGACCAGACGTATCAACGCTGGCGAGCCTTGAATCGCGGGTTGCTCTTGCAGATTACGAAGGTCTTGCCGCGACGACGGACGATCTTGCAATCGCGATGGCGATTTTTGGCCGATTTCAATGATGACAGCACTTTCATGATGATATCGCTCTATTTAGTTTTAACCAAGCCGCGCATTATACAGTTGGAATTGGCTATGAATCAAGCCTCTTTTCTGTGTTCGATCAATTGCTTGACGACGTTCGGATCAGCCAGGGTGGATGTATCCCCCAGGTCGTCCAGATGGCCACCCGCAATCTGTCTGAGAATGCGGCGCATGATCTTGCCTGAACGTGTTTTTGGCAGCGATGCAGCGAACTGCAACCGTTCGACTGAAGCGATTGAACCGATTTCGTCACGCACCTGTTGCTTGAGTGCCTGGGTCAACGCATCGTCTGGCTGGCAATCAACAATCGGGGTGACAAAGGCATAGATCGCCTGACCTTTGATCGGGTGGGGGATCCCGACCACGGCGGCTTCGGCGACCATCGGGTGCAAGACCAGTGCGCTCTCGATCTCCGCGGTTCCCAGTCGGTGACCCGAAACGTTGAGCACATCGTCTACTCGACCGGTAATCCAGTAATACCCATCTTCATCACGTCGAGCACCGTCTCCGGTGGTGTACACCCCATCAAAACGGCTGAAGTAGGTGTCGATGAACCGCTGATGATCGCCGTAGACTGTGCGCATCTGGCCAGGCCAACTGCGCTTCAGTACCAGATTGCCTGTGGCAACGGTGTCGCTCAACAGATTACCGTCATCGTCGAGCAGTGCCGGTTCTATTCCCGGTAGAGGCAGTGTGGCCGAACCAGGTTTGAGGTCGTGGGCACCAGGCAGAGGAGAAATCAGAATGCCACCCGTTTCTGTTTGCCACCAGGTATCGACTATTGGGCAACGTTCATCACCAACGACCTTGTAATACCACTCCCAGGCTTCTGGATTGATCGGTTCGCCCACGGTGCCCAACAGTCGCAGTGAAGATCGAGAGGTGCGCTTGACCGGCTCATCGCCTTCTCGCATCAGTGCTCGTATTGCCGTTGGTGCCGTGTAGAAGAGGGTCACTTGATGGCGATCGCAGATGTCCCAGAATCGACTTGCATCCGGGTAATTTGGAACCCCTTCATACATCAGGGTTGTTGCTCCGTTGGCCAGTGGTCCATAGACGATATAACTGTGGCCAGTAATCCAACCCGCGTCGGCCGTACACCAGAAGACATCGTCCTCTTTCAGATCGAACACCATCTCATGACTCATCGCGGCGTAGACCAGATAGCCGCCACTGGTGTGCAGAACGCCTTTCGGCGTGCCTGTTGAACCCGAGGTGTAGAGAATGAACAACGGGTCTTCGGCACCCATGGGCTCTGCAGGACACTCATCACTGAGGGTCGTTGCGATCGAATCAAAATCGATGTCACGGCCGGAAACCCTTGGTGGGTTAAGCACAGGCTTGTCCGAGACGATCAGAACGTGCTCCAGCGTGTCCATGACGCCATCGAGTTCACAGGCCCGGTCAACAGTCTGTTTCAGTGCAATGGGTTTGCTACCACGAACTGCCAGATCGGTGGTGATGACCATCGACGCCTGGCAATCCCTAATCCGATGGGCCAGTGAGTCGGCAGAGAACCCACCAAAAACCACAGAATGAACAGCGCCGATGCGGGCACAGGCCAGCATGGCAACCGCGACATCCGGGATCATGGGCAGGTAGATCATGACCCGATCGCCCTTGCGAATGCCCAGGGCCTTGAGTCCGTTGGCAAACTTGCAGACCTGGGTGTACAACTGCTGATAGGAAATCGTCAGATGCTGCTCAGGCTCATCGCCTTGCCAGAGGATGGCAGTCTTGTCAGCACGAGTGTCCAGATGCCGATCCAGGCAATTACTGCAGACGTTGAGGATGCCATCGGCATACCAGCGGATGTGAACATCGTCGCGATCATAACTGACATCGCTGATATTCTCGGGCTGACGTATCCAGTCTACTCGCTGAGCCTGCTGCTTCCAGAAGCGCTCGTTATTGGTCAGCGAATCGCGGTATAATTCATCGTAATGCTCTTTGTCGACCAGAGCTTTTCTCGCGAAATTCTGATTTACATGGTGTTTTTTTGGCATTGTCAAAAATCCGCGTGCAAATTCAACCGTTCAGAACGACAAGATCCGGAGAGATCATGAGTCCCGTACAACTGTCAGTTGTGGTGCCTGTCTTTAATGAACAGGATAACATCAAAGCCCTTTGTGAGCAGATCTGCAAGGCCCTGGAAAACCAGTTCAATTTCGAAGTCGTGGTGGTCAATGATGGCAGCACTGACAATACCCGATCGGTATTCGACATGATTGGTCCGAGCTTCGAACGGGTCCGCATGGTTCATCATCCAGTCAATCTGGGGCAGAGTTCCGCGCTGTGCACCGGGGTCCTGGCCGCCAGTGGCGCACTGATCATCACTATCGACGGCGATCTTCAGAATGACCCCGACGACATCCCGAAACTGATGCGCATTCTGGCCGATCAACCGACAGGCACTCACTACCTGATCGCTGGCAATCGCACCGAGCGCAAGGATACCTGGTTCAAACGATTCTCATCAAAGATCGCCAACGCGATCCGCAGCCGTCTGCTGCACGATCACTGTCCGGATACCGGCTGTTCACTGAAACTGTTCCGTCGCGATGATTTCCTGCTGCTCCCTCAATTCAATCACATGCATCGTTATCTGCCCGCCTTGTTCGCGCGCATCGGGGTACAAATCGTCAACGCCCCGGTCAACCATCGACCGAGGGTAGCGGGGGTGTCGAAGTACGGCCTGGGCAATCGACTCTGGGTTGGCATCATGGACATCCTCGGCGTCCGCTGGCTGAACAAGCGAACCACTGGCATCAGCGCTGTCCAGCTCAAGGCTGTGCTTGAGGATCATTCAGGGTCTGAACAATGAACGACTGTGATTGCATCGTCGAGTCCGGATCCGGCTTTCTGGCCAGCTACATGCCCAGCCTGATCGGCGACTGGTTATATGTCGATGCCCTCTGGTGGACAATCGTCGGATTCACTGGCGCCGCCATTTTTGGCTCTCGGTTTGTGTTCCAGTGGCTGCACTCGGAGAAACAGAAAAAACTGGTCGTGCCATGGTATTTCTGGCATCTGAGTTTCTGGGGCAGCCTGTTGAATTTCTTCTACTCGATGCACCTGGACAAGGCTCCGTTGATTGTTGGAACGATGTTTCTTCCCATCCTCTATGGACGAAACCTGATCCTGCTTGGTCGATCAAAACCTGATTCAGAACAGGTCCATAGCAAATGAACCTCGAAGTGATCGAGCTTGACGCGACTCAATTGTATGGTTCAGTGCAAGCTATCGAGACAACAACCGTTCCACTTCGATATAGCCCACAGGAAACCCTCAGATGAGAGACGATGTACGCGAATATTACGGCGAGGTTCTTGAACATTCCGATGACCTCAAAACCGACGCCTGCTGCACCATCGCCGATATGCCTGCGTATCTGGCGGAGATGCTGTCCAGAATTCACCCGGAAGTGACCGATCGCTACTATGGCTGCGGACTGCTGGCTCCCGACGCGCTGCAGGGCTGCGATATTCTTGATCTGGGCTCGGGCTCTGGGCGAGATTGCTACTTGCTGGCGCAACTGGTCGGTGAATCCGGCTCAGTCACCGGCATCGACATGACTGAGCAGCAACTCGCCGTGGCCAATCGACACCTGAACTATCACCGCGAGCAGTTCGGCTACACCGAATCCAACGTTCGCTTCATACAGGGCGACCTGGAAGATCTCGCCTCACTGAAACTTCCCGCAAATCAGTACGATGTGATCGTCTCCAACTGCGTGGTCAATCTGATCGATGACAAGGCCTCTCTGTTGCGTGAGGCCATGCGCCTGCTCAAACCAGGCGGAGAATTCTACTTCTCAGATGTCTATGCCAACCGCCGCATTCCCAAATCCTTGCGAGACGATGCCACGCTGCGCGGCGAGTGTCTGTCTGGTGCCTTGTATGTGAACGACTTCCTGGGCATGGCGAAAGCGGCTGGATTCACAGATCCGAGATTGGTGGAACATCGACCATTGGCCATTACCAACCCACAAATCGAGCAACAACTTGAGGGCTATGAGTTCAGTTCAGTCACTTACCGTCTGTTCCGGGCTGAAGGTCTGGAACCGGGCCAGGAAGATTACGGCCAGACCGCCATCTATGACGGATCCGTGGTACATTGCCCGGAGTCTCTCACACTGGACTGGCTGAACACCTTGCCAACCGATAAGGCCGTTCATGTGTCGGGCAATACTGCTCGAATGATTCGTCAATCGCGATGGTCGAATCATGTCCGAATAGAGGGTTCGTCTTGCTGCCATCAAGGTGAATACATGACGCGAAATGACTTGATCTTCGGCGAACAACCCATTGATGCGACGGGTGTCGACATTCACAAGCCACTCCCTTCGAACTGCTGCTGATCCAGCCATTGCTCCGGTGAGTTCTCAACTGAAACGGACCCTTGGACTAGCGGGAGCGGTGTTCATGGGCCTGGGCGCCATGCTGGGCACGGGCATTTTCATCTCCATCGGACTGGCTTGGGACGTTGCAGGGCAGGGGCTGATTGTCGCGATCGCATTGGCCGGACTGGTCGCGATCTGCAACGGATTGAGCAGTGCACGACTGGCCGCTGCTTATCCAGTCAGCGGCGGCACCTATGAATATGCCCACCGAACCCTGACACCAGCGATGGGTGCGGTCGCCGGTTGGATGTTTCTAATCGCCAAGTCGGCATCAGCAGCCGCTGCCGCACTCGGTTTTGCGCATTACCTGCTTCGGGCACTGGATCAATCAGAATCCCTGACCGTCGTTGTTGCAATCGTTCTTGTTCTACTGCTCACCGCAGTGACCTTCCTGGGAATGAAACCCGCCAATCGACTCAATACCCTGATTGTCATCGTGACGGTCAGCTCACTGATCGCGTACGTGGCCTTGCTAACGGTCGAGCAGGGCAGTTCGATACTGGTGACTACGTTCCGTCAGTCATTTGATCTACCTTCAATCGGAGCGCTGCTCGAATGTACGGCCATTGTGTTTGTTGCATTCACCGGCTATGGCCGTATTGCGACTCTGGGCGAAGAAGTTCGGTCACCAGAGAGTGTGATCCCTCGGGCCATCCTGATAACCGTTATCGCCTCCATCATGCTCTATCTGGCCGTCTCGTTAGTCACCATTGGCATGAATGGATTCAAGCTGAGCCCTGATAGCGGCCAGGCCTTGCTGACTGAAGTGGCCATGCTGTCCGCTCAGCCTGGTCTGGTCTGGATCATGACGGTCGGAGCAATGACTGCGATGATTGCGGTGCTTCTCAACCTGTTGCTGGGCCTCTCACGCGTGATGCTGGCCATGGGACGTCGCGGCCACCTACCAAAGGCTCTGGGTCGAGTTGATCAACAAGGCCAGACGCCCATCACGGCCGTCCCATTGACCGGCTTGCTGATTCTGGCACTGGTCTGGATCGGTGATTTTGGACTGGCATGGCGATTGAGCGCTTTTACCGTGCTTGTCTACTACGCGCTGACCAATCTGGCGGCAATCCGCCTCAAGCAGCGCGTATCACACTGGCAGCGACTGCTGCAGGTCCTTGGCCTGTTGTCCTGCGTGGTCCTGTCAGTGGCGTTGGATTTGCAAAGCATCCTGACAGGGCTGATGATGATCGCAGCAGCGCTGATCGCTCACCGGGTCAGTGCGCGGTATCGCCGGGGCTGAAGCCGGTCACCCAGGCTCCCTAGCTCGTCACCCTGGAAACTTGACTGTATATTCAGAGACTTGAAAAGAGTCTTTCGACCCTCAGATAATCCAGATGGCAGCGCCATTTGACACATCAAAGAGAACTGCATTGGACTACAAAGACTACTACAAGATCATGGGCGTAGAATCCGATGCCAGCCAGGACGAGATCAAGCGTGCCTACCGCAAGCTGGCGCGAAAGTATCACCCTGACGTCAGCAAGGAGCCTCAGGCTGAACAACACTTCAAGGAAGTGGGCGAGGCCTATGAAGTTCTCAAAGACCCTGAAAAA
>QIKT01000192.1 GCA_003233095.1 Oceanospirillales bacterium
TGTGCAAACGTAGAAACCACATTGTGTGGGCCCACCAGAGCAATGTGTATATCGATCAAATCTCACTGACAGCCACAGAACAGTAGTGTGATCAGGATTGACATTTTCGATGCCATTTTTTTCGGTTCAGATGAGAGAATAACTCGCTCAATTCCACCTTTCTTTCAAGGAGAGCGCATTCGTAATGGATGGAATGCGATCTTCGGCAAAGAATCGAGGGTTGCTCGAAGCGCACTCCCCACCAGCAACGCAATGGCGCAACGGTTCACAGTCTACGGGAACAAATGTCTCGATTTTTGAAAGCGCAGTCAGGATGACAGCGCTTTTTTTTCGCCTGAGCAATCAGGTTCAGATCTGATCAGGCAGCTTTCTTCCGATCGCACTGATCATGCCCCGCAGCATATCTACTTCGTAGCAGGTCAGCTCGGCGCGCATGAACAGTCGTCGAAATCGGGCATCGAGGCTGGCAGACTGTTTCTGGTCACCAAACTCGACCTGAATTTTCAGAGCCATCCAGGCCTCCATGAAACTGTCGAAGTGCCCCTGAGTCGCCCTTGCATCCCTGCCCTCGGCTAGTTCGACCGGATTGGCGTTGTTGTTGCCCATGCTGGCCATATATATTTCGTAACAGATCAGCTGGACGGCCGAGGCCATGTTCAAGGAGCCGTAATCGGGATTGGCCGGAATCTGAACCAGTCGATGGCAGAGCGCGACTTCGTCGTTGTCCATCCCCGAGCGCTCCTGGCCAAACACCATCGCCACCTGATGATCAGCCGACAGCGTGATCAGTTCAGAAGCAGCCTCGCGGGCTTCGCAGTTCGGCACAGCTAGTGTGCGACTTCTGGCGCTGGCGCCAAAGACGACCTGACAATCGGCAACGGCTTCGGTAAGTGTGTCACAGACCACGGCATTTTCCAGCACGTCGGCCGATCCGGATGATCGGGAGGTTGCCTCGGCGGATGGAAAGTGTTCGGGCGCAACCAGGTAGAGACGATCAAGCCGCATGGTCTTCATTGCGCGGGCTGCCGCGCCGATATTGCCCGGATGGGTCGTACGACACAGCACTATTCGAATGTTTGGAAACATGACCCCTCCTGTGGGCGTTTGAGCGGTGAATCCTGCCTGCTTTGGCGTGGCTATTGTACGTGCTTACTGGCAAAATACGCCATCTTTAACAATTTGCCCGGGTGATCCATGAACCAGCCTGAAGTCAGAGTCGCCATCGGTGCAGCGCGTGAAGCAGGATTCCATCTGCTCAAGGCCTTGAATCGGCTCGACCAGCTGTCGGTACAGCAAAAAGCCAGCAATGACTTCGTCAGCGATGCCGACCGCACCGCCGATCATGCGATCGCCCAGGAAATCCTCAAGCACTATCCAAACCACTCGATCCTTTCCGAAGAATCCTCCATCGAGGGCGACCCCGACCATGTCTGGATCATCGACCCGATTGATGGCACTCGCAACTTCATTCAGGGTATGCCGCATTTCTGCATCTCAATTGCGATGGAGTTCAAGGGCACGCTTCAGCACGGCGTCATCTATGACCCGATTCGCGAAGAGATGTTTGCCGCCAGCCGCGGCAAGGGCGCCTTCGTGAACGCGCACCGGCTTCGGGTCAACAACAAGAAATCCCTGGAAAGCACCCTGTTGGTCAGCGACATCCCGACACGTTGTCACGACTGGCTGGATGACTATCAGGCCATGATCGCCAAGTTGATGCGGATCCCTGCGGATGTCCGCTGCACAGGCTCATCAGCGCTGGACCTGGCCTACGTGGCCGCTGGCCGTTTCGATGCCTGCATCACGCCTGGCCTCAAGCGCTGGGACATGGCGGCAGGTGCCCTGTTGGTTCGTGAAGCGGGTGGCAGCTGCATAGACTTCAACGGTGGGGATGACTGGTCGAAGACTGGCAATATCATCGCCGCGGATTTTCGGATGGCGGCGCTTTTGGTCAAGCAAATCAGAGAGTTTCTTCCCAAAGCTTAAGGAGCCTCTGAACAAGCCTTAAGCGAGCTGGATTGAGAAGGGAAATGCGTCCGATCAAGGCGCATGAGCTGAGTCATCGTGGTGCTATGGCTCAGCTCATGCAACGCCGAGCGGGCGTAGTTTAGCTCAAGACAGCCAATCACGACTTGTTCAGAGGCTCCTTAGATTCTTGCGCTTCGCCCTTCTCTTCCGGAAACGGGAATAACTTTCCCGTTTGGGAATAGATCATGCGATCGTCAGTTTGAAGATCATCAAAAGACTGACCTGAATAGACACTCTTCAACACGTTCAATAGCGCCTGCTCCAAGGGCAAATCCCGGATGGTGGTTCCATCTACGCCAATCGGGTATTTCACCGCGAAGAAGGTGTTGTAGAAATCATTCATGTCCTCCAGGGTGACCCCAGTGGAAGATGAATCAATAGCGTCTGATCTGGCGATCCTCGAACCATGATCCCCATGAAAAATGAACAAGGTTTGATCCCTATTCGGAACCGTCCGTAATATTTCGTCTATCATCATCAAGGCGCACTGGTATTGCTCAGAGTATTCAGCATATCTGAGTGTTCGGCTTTCAGGAGTGTTTTCGTTTTTTGAGTTGGACAGGACATAATTTCGAAAAAATGCATTCTCTTTCGGAACGCACTGACTATCCAAAAAATATGTAAAATGAGGGATCAATAAATGCGCAAACACCATTTCCCCGGGCTTCAATGTCTTTAACGTATCCAGTAAATACTGGTTGGCCTGATAAGCGATAAGAGGTGATTCGTAGATATCCCAATTACTGAAAGAAACAAGAGAGTTATCCTGCATAGGATCACTCAGCTGCTGTCGTGAGAACCAGTTAAGCACATAGGTGCTTGACTTCATTGATTTAAGATACTTTCTCAACAACACCATGAGTTCAACAGGCAATTTCATCTGAGCTCGCCCCAGAGCGTTCACTCCCGAAGACTGATACTTCGTGCAGGTCTTGGGGTGGCCCTGCGCACAAAAATCCAGAAACTCGGATTCCACAACGGAAAGCTGGTATCCCAGGTTGGACATCAAATCGAAATATTTCAACTCTGACACCGTATTGATTTTGTGACGAAGAGTGTTGGCTTCAAATTGTCTGATATAGGGCTCCAACTCAGCATCAATGTTAACCAGTGACGACAGCGAGTGAACCGTGTTGGTACTTCGGCTAAACACGTTATGACCCAGTACCAACTCACTTTTGTCTAGTATGAGTGAGGTGATCAGCTCTAGTTGTTCCCGGTTGACCAGATTTGAAGCGAGATGTTCAACGCTGGTCATTTCGTCAAAAACAACATGAACTACTGCTGGCAAATCATCATTAGCTTGAACAGAACCCGCGATTCTGGAACTAGTGCTGATCATCTCACTGCTGTTCAGAGCGATTGAAACAATGCTGACGAGTGAAGACACCAACAAGAACACAGCGAGAGGAAATACAATAAATCGTTTCAATACCAATAGAGGTAATAGCACCCCAAACAACCATACCAACAGAGTTTCTCGGACAAAGGAAACAGAAATCAGCTGATCTGAGAGAGGCACAAGCAAAAGAGAAATTACAACTATCTGAAGAACCTGCGGTGCTCGATGGATCATTGCACTGATCAGAGCACCTGATACAACGAGAATACAGATTGAAGCTAGCACTGAAGGTATGTACAGACTGGCGGATTCTTCATTCAGAAAGTACAGGTACGGACATACCAGACACAACAGAGGCATGTAGCGCATGTGGTTATTACGATTCTGTGTATTCATAGTGTTAAAAAAGGGCCGAATAATTTTCGGCCCTTTTTTCCAAACATGTGTCCCAAATACCTCTCAGGGCATCGCATCCAGTGCTGGATCAGACTTTTTCTCTTCGATCAGGTCGAACTTGTTCACGTCCAGGAACAACAGCGTGGTCGCTGCGATGTAGATCGATGAGTAGGTTCCGATGATGACGCCGACGATCAGTGCTTCGGCGAAGCTGTGGATGATTTCACCGCCGAGGAACAGCAGCGAGGTCAGCACCAGCAAGGTGGTCAACGAGGTCATGATGGTTCGAGCCAGCATCTGGTTGATCGAGGTATTGAAGATCGTGACGCTGTCGACCTTGCGCATGGTGCGGAAGTTCTCTCGAATCCGATCGTAGACCACGATAGTGTCATTGAGCGAGTAACCGATGATCGCCAGCAGCGCTGCCAGCACGGTCAGATCGAACTCGACCTGGGTGACCGAGAAGAAGCCAACAATGATGATCACGTCGTGAATCAGCGCCAGCACCGCACCGATCGAGAATTTCCACTGGAAGCGCATGATAATGTAGATCAGGATGCAGATCAGCGCGAAGAGCATGGCCACGCCACCCTTGTTGGTCAGCTCGTCACCAACCTGCGGACCGACGAATTCCTCGCGTTGCTTGACGATCGGTCCATCGGTGGTGGTCTGCAAGGCCGCCATGACGGCCAGGGCAAACTCGACTTCGGCACTGGCATCCTCACTGCGAATCCGGATCAGGACTTCAGTATCTTCACCGAAGGACTGCACCACCGGACTGCCGAATCCGGCGTCAACCAGCGCGCTTCGTACCACTTCAAGATCCGGCGCGGTCTCGTAGCTGACCTGGACCAACGTACCGCCGGTGAAGTCCAGTCCATAGTTCAAGCCGCGCGTGGCGATTGAGGCAATGGACAGAACAACCAGGACTGCCGAAATGATCATCGCCAGTTTGCGATGACCCATGAAGTTGATATTGGTTTGTGTTTTAGGGTTCATGTTTGTGTCTCCGGCTGTGATCAGATCGCCAGCTTTTCAATGTGCTTGCGACGACCGTATATCAGGTTGACCACGGCTCGAGTGCCCATGATGGCTGTGAACATGGAGGTCAGAATACCGAGGGCCAAGGTCACGGCGAAGCCCTTGATCGGACCCGTTCCCAGTGACAGCAGGACCACTGCCGCAATCAGCGTGGTGACGTTGGCATCGGCGATAGTCGATAACGCTTTCTGGTAACCGGCGCGGATACTGGCCTGAGGCGTGTTGCCGTTTCTCACTTCCTCGCGTATTCGCTCGAAAATCAGCACGTTGGCATCCACTGCCATACCGACGGTCAGCACGATCCCGGCAATACCAGGCAGGGTCAGTGTGGCACCAAGCATCGACAACAATGCGACGATCATGATCAGGTTGAAAAACAGCGCCATGTTGGCAATCATGCCGAACAGCTTGTAGCGGGCCAGCATGAAGATCAGCACCATGATGAAGCCGACCATGACGGCCTTGAAGCCCTTCTCGATGTTTTCCTGACCCAGGCTGGGTCCGACCAGACGCTCTTCGATGATTCGCGCCGGTGCGGCCAGCGAACCGGAACGAATGGACAGGGCCAGTTCGTTGGCTTCGGTAACACTGCCCAGACCGGTGGTCCGGAAACGCGCGCCGAAGGATTCCTGAATGTTCGGAGCCGAGATGACCTTGGTGTGGGTCCGATAAGAGACCATTTCCTCACCGTCGATCATCATCGAGATCTGCTTGTCTTCCTTGTAGACCACCGCCATGCGCTTGCCGACGTTATCGATCGTGAAGCGACTCATGCGCTGTCCGCCAATGGCGTTCAGGGTCACGTTGACTACTGGTGCGCCGCCCTGGCTGTCGAAGGATGAGTTGGCGTCGATCAGGTGTGAGCCGGAGACGATCACCGACTTGCTCAACAGGATGGGCCGGCCATCTTCGAAGGTATACAGACGACAGCCCGTTGGAACTCGCCCGGTGTTCTGAGCTTCCTCGGCGTTTTCACCTTCACAGACCGCGCGATATTCCAGCGAGGCAGTCCGACCCAGCACTCGCTTGGCCTTGGTGGTGTCCTGAATTCCGGGCAGCTGGACCACGATTCGATTGCTGCCCTGCTGCTGGATGACCGGTTCGGCAACACCCAGTTCATTGACCCGGTTGCGGAACGAGGCAATGTTCTGCTGCAGCGCCAACGAGGCAATTTCGTCCAGCTTGGTGCTATTCACCCTCAGATCGAGAATGAACTTGCCGCCAGATTCGCGTTCGATCACGGTCAGGCCGGTAATGGTATCGGTCACCGCGTTGCTGATGACCTCGCGATCGGCCTCGGAGGTGAAGTCGATACGAATCTCGTTTTCATCGGAACTGACCGATGCGCCACGAATCGAGTTCTCACGCAGCGTGGTACGGACATCGTTTCGATAGCCTTCACGAGCGCCTGAAATCACCTTGTTCAGATCCACCTCCATCAGGAAATGCACCCCGCCCTGCAGGTCCAGACCCTGAACCATCGGCTTGCCGCCGAGGCCGGACAGCCAGGCAGGCTGGGCAGGGGCCAGGTTCATTGCCGCAGTATAGCGATCGTCGTCCAGTGTGGTCTCAACCACTTCCAGCGCTTGGGCCTGAGTGGTTGGATCAATCAGGCGTAGTAGAATCTGGTTGCCGACTTCGTTCTGATCGATCTGTTCCTTGATCTCGATATCAGCTTCCTTCAGCTGATCACGGATGGCGTCGATAAGACCCGGATCAATCGCTTCTTCCTGAGTCTGGGAGACCTGGATAGCCTTGTCGTTGCCATAGTAGTTTGGCAGGGCATACAGCCCACCAATCAGAACGACCCCCAGGATCAACATGTACTTCCACGCAGGATATTGATTCATGGTGAATTCTCTTTATTGTTGATGATCGAAGCGGCGATCATCTCGCCGCGTCGCCAGTCATGCCGACTTGATGGTTCCTTTGGGCATCACCGTTGCAATCGCATGCTTTTGCAGCTTCACAACCATGTTTTCAGCCACTTGCAAATCGACAAAACTGTCGCCGACCTCCACGACCTTGCCGAGCAAACCGCCCGTGGTAACTACCTCATCGCCCTTACCCAGGGCCGTCACCAATTCACGATGCGCTTTTTGACGCTTGACCTGCGGCCGAATGAGCATGAAATAGAACACCACAAAAATCACGACAATAAATATAAGGCTGGTATATGGGCTGCCGCCAGGGGCACCCGCTGTCTGCGCCATCGCAGCTGGAATTAAGAAGTCCAATGAACTGTCCTCCGAGACAATATTCGTATTACAGGCAGATATGCGGTCAGATCGATTGATCGCAAGCCGAATGAGCAAGCGGCGTATTATGCCACACTGTCATTTGATGTGTCTTGCCTTATTCCGCAGCCAGCAAACGCGCGGTTGATTCGCTGATCGGCTGTCCCAGCCGATCATAGAAACCACGCACAAAGTCAGCCAGATTTCCCTGCTCGATGGCATCGCGCATCGCCTGCATCAGACGTTGATAAAGGGTCAGATTATGGACCGTGGCCAGATGTGAGGCGAGAATCTCGTTGCAACGGTCCAGATGCCTCAGATACGACCGTGAGTAGTTCTGACAGGTGTAACAGTCACAATCCGGGTCGACCGGACCGGTATCCATCCGGTGGCTGGCATTGCGAATCTTGATCTGACCCGTATGGGTAAACAAATAGCCGTTACGAGCGTTTCGGGTCGGCATGACACAGTCGAACATGTCGACGCCACGGAGTACCGATTCGACCAAGTCCTCCGGACGGCCTACGCCCATCAGGTAGCGCGGGCGATCTTTGGGCAGCATGGGAGTCACCGCTTCGAGGGTCCGTTCTCGCTCCTCGCGAGGCTCACCCACGGCTAGCCCACCTATGGCATAGCCATCAAAACCGATCTCACACAGCCCATCGACCGATTCACGCCGCAAATCCGGATAGATGCCCCCCTGAACAATGCCGAACAGGGCATTGGGGTTGTCAGCAAAAGCGTCTCGGCTGCGGCGCGCCCAGCGCAGCGACAGCCGCATGGATTCAGCCGCCAGATCGTGGGTGGCTGGATACGGCGTGCATTCGTCGAAGATCATCACGATGTCCGAATTCAATGACCGCTGCACGGCCATCGACTCTTCCGGGCCAAGAAACACCTTGCACCCATCCACCGGCGAAGCAAAGGTCACCCCGGCTTCGCTCAGCTTGCGCTTCTTGGCCAGGCTGAAGACCTGAAAACCACCCGAGTCGGTCAGTATGGGCCCATGCCAGTTCATGAAGGTGTGCAGGTCGCCGTGGGCCTCGATCACATCGGTGCCAGGTCTGAGCATCAGGTGAAAGGTATTACCCAGGATCATGTGCGCACCGGTATCGGTCACCTGTTCGGGCGTCATCGCCTTGACCGTGCCATAGGTACCCACCGGCATGAAAGCCGGCGTTTCGACCACACCGCGGTCGAAGATCATCCGACCGCGTCGGGCGTTTGCGTCTTCTGTGATCAGTTCAAATTTCATCGGCGAATTCTACGCCAAAGTGCCACATCGCGGCCACCTTGAGCATCCAAATAACTCACACAATCAGCATGGCGTCGCCATAGCTGAAAAAGCGATACTGCTGGGCCACCGCGTGTCGGTAGGCCGCCAGCGTCACATCGATTCCGGCGAATGCGCTGACCAGCATGATCAGTGTCGATTCGGGCAAGTGGAAATTGGTGATCAGCCCATCAATGCTCTGAACCGTGATGCCCGGATAAATAAAGATGGTCGATTCGCCTGAAAACAGCTCGATGTGATCACCCTGCCAGGCCGTCTCAAGCGAACGCAGTGAGGTCGTGCCGACCGCGATCACTCGCCGCCCCTGATCACGGGCCCTATTAATCTGATCACAGACCGTCTGACTGACCTCGACGCGTTCAGCGTGCATCTTATGCTCATCAATCCGGTCCACGCGCATCGGCTGAAAGGTCCCGGCACCCACGTGCAAAGTCACAATCCCGCGCTCGATACCGCGCTGATCCATTTGCGCAAGCATCGCATCGGTAAAATGCAGACCTGCCGTAGGCGCCGCCACAGCCCCTGGCCGATCGGCATAGACGGTCTGGTAGCGCTCCTGATCCTGCTCGACATCCTCGCGTCGGATATACGGCGGCAGTGGCATATGGCCATGCTGATCGAGCAGTGATTCCAGGCCCACATCAACGGCCCGCAAGGTGAAAAAGCCCTCATCACGGCCAACAACTTCCAGCTCATACTCCCCGATCTGCAGACGCGTCCCCGGCTTGGGCGCATGATTACTGCGCAGCTGTGCGATGGCACTGGTGTCGTTGATCAGTCGCTCGATCATGATCTCGACCTTGCCTCCGGTCGGCTTCTGGCCAAACAGGCGAGCCTTGATCACACGGGTGTTGTTGAAGATCAGCAAATCGTCATCACGCAGATGATCGAGCAAACCGCTGAACTGGGCATCCTGGAGTGCTCCGGAAGCACGATCCATAACCAGCAGGCGACTCTGGTCGCGCTCGGCAAGCGGCAACTGCGCAATCAGCGACTCGGGCAATTCAAAATGAAAATCGGATTTGTTCATGGCCGGCGATGTTAGCTGAAAGTGAGGAGTGATTCACCTGTGGGCTGCACCGTAACGCCAACTGTCGGGAACCTCTAGCCCGGATTATTCATGAACCTGCTACAAGAGCCCATTTTTCCGTTTCTGTCGTGTAATCGCAGGACTTACAGATTCCTGGAAACCTACTGCGCGGTCCGATTGCGGCGTTGCGCTGTGCTCGGGATCCTCATGTACAGCCAAGTACACTGCGGTTCCTGTGCTCCGTACGCCTTGCACTCGAACCGCTCGCTACGGTTTCTAGGGAGCCTCTGAACAAGTCGTGATCGGCTGTCTTGAGCGTGAAATACGCCCGCTCGGCGTTGCCGGGCATGAAAAGTGACTCGCCATTAGACGAAACCTGAGTCAGAACAAACCCAAAAAAAAGCGATCGCTATCAAGCGAGACCTGAGCAAAAACAAAGCCCATCGACCGAGTCACCCTCGGAGACCTCTTGACTGCGCTCGGGGAACAGCGAAGCTGATGTTACGCTCAGGAAGACAAGAAAAATCAGCAGGCCGATCAGGCCACCAAAAACCTCACTCTGGCCAGGCCGGCAACTGCCCCACCTGCCGACCACTCCGGGACACCGCCTGCCGAATAGCCGCTTCATCAGCGACCAAGACAAGACGCTGCCTGCAGCGCGTGATCGCCGTATACAGCAATTCCCGGGTCAACAGCGGCGAGTCCGCCTCGGGCAGGACCACGATCACCTGGTCGTACTCGGAGCCCTGTGATTTATGGATAGTCATGGCGAAGGCATCGACCCATTCGGACAGCTGGCTCAACTCGAAACTTCGGACTGCATCAGCCTGCACAAAGAGCAGCGTTCGATCGCCGTTGCGGCGATGGATCATCAAGCCCTGATCACCATTGAACAACGACAGGCTGTAGTCATTTCGGGTCACCATCACAATCGAGACCTGCCGGATGTCGCTGTCACCACCGCGTTGCAACCCGCTGAGGACGTGTTGATTGATCGCGTCGATACCCCAGGGACCGAAACGCTGCGGACACAGGATGCGGCACTGATTGATGGCGTCGAGCATCTGTTCAGGATTGCCATCGATCATGGTGTGGCGAAAGGACTCGGGCAGCAGTCCGCTCAGATCTCTGGTCGACAGTGTCCGGGTGGTCAGCCAGCTGAGTTCCTTATCGGTAGCGCTGCCGAGTGTCTCTATGACGGCATTCTGATCGCCTGCAAGAACAGCGCGGGACAGTCGGGTGATGGCCGAATCGGCCGAGAAGCGAAACTGATCGGTCAATTCACAATGCGACAATGCCGGGTCACGCCGCGCCCACAGGTCGCCAAACACATGGCCTGGCTCGATCGATGACAATTGATTGGGGTCACCGACCAGAAATACCCGACAGCCGTCGTTCAGCGCATCGAGCAACAGCACCATCAGTTCCAGATCGACCATTGAGGCTTCATCAACAATGATCACTTCAGCCGCAAGTCGATGATGAGAGTGATGTCGAAAGCCGCGTCCATCGGGCAGCCAGCCGAGCAGACGATGCACGGTACTGACCTGGACGCATGCGGCCATGGCTGGGTCCAGGCTATCGACCAGGCGCGCTACCGCCTTGCCGGTTGGCGCCAGCAGATGGATTCGAGGTGACAGCTCGGGCTGTCCTGCGAGCAGCGCCTCCAGCAAGGAGTTGATGACCGTGGTCTTGCCGGTCCCAGGGCCGCCGGCCAACAGTCCGAACCCGGCAGCAGACAGCTCGCTGATCACCTGACGCTGACCGTCCGATAGCATGACGCGCTCGGCATCCGATCGCTGCACTTCGGTGGGGACGGCAGTCTGAGTGTCGGCACTGTCGGCTAGTCGCTTGAGGTGCCTTAGCAGTTCATGACGCAGTCGCCAGTCACGCTGTAGATAGACCATGCCCTGCTCCACCACCAGCACAGAGCGGTCCTGCTCCGGATCGTCGCCATCGACCAGACTTGAGACCAGTCCGGTGTTAGCGAGATTCATACTGATCGACCGAATCGAGAAGGCTTCTGACACCGCGCGCCAACCATGCTCCTCAGGTAGTTGCTCAAGTGACAGCCCCAGTCGCCCCTGGTCACGGGCAATGCCGATCAGACAGATCAAGGCGGCGACCTGCATAGGCTCACAGGCCGATTGGCTGGCCGCCCAGATGGCCAACTGTCGATGCGAGGTGTTGAGCCGAAGCTGGGTGCCGACCAGATGATAGGCGCGCTCGATCGACAATCGGGTGGTCGCGTCCAGCGCAAACAGCTGATCGGAGTGAGCGGATGAGTTGCCTGAGTAGCGTGAGGTCATCGATAGCGCTCCAGCCAGTCGTCCGAAGGCCGCGCCGTGAACACGCCGCGCTGATCGCCAGGATCGCCAGACCAGGCCATGCCTCTCAAGAACAGATAGAGCACGCCGCCAAACTGCTCACGGCTGTCATAGTCGGGTAGATGGCTGGCCAGATAGCGGTCCATAGCGAGTGAGTAGAGATGATACTGAAGGTCATAGTGGTGGTGATTAATGGCCTGAGCCATCGCCTCGCGGCTGTAATCGTCGGCCGAGTCGCCCAGCGTATTGGTCTTGTAGTCCACCACGTAATACCGCCCCTGCCATCGGAACACCAGATCGATATAGCCATGGGTAAACTGCACCAGGGCCGCATGACTTGCCGCTGGTGCCAGCTCCGGCACCAGATCAGTGAGCAGCGCATCGGTCATCTCAGGCAGCATGGCCGCATAAAATTCCATCTCATGAACCCGTGCACTACGCTCCAGTTGAGACAAACTCATCATCGAGTCTGTGAGGTCACCCTCAGCGCTCGGTAGTGACAATGGCTGGGCAAGAACGCGCTGCAGGTGCGACGCCACCTCGCTGGCGTGCTGCCGATCGAGCTGATACTGAGTCAGTCGCTGCTCGACCATTGCCGTCATCGTCTCGCCGCTCAGATCGAAGGCGGGCAGATGCTCCAGAATGTCATGTACGCAGTTGCCGCTGTGAGCGCCGGGCGGCAAGCGATTGATCCCGCCCAGCATCACCTGGCCGCGTTGAGCCGCGTGCGCCGATGTCAGGAAGTGTTCCGCAGTCTGTTCCGCCTCGTCGAGGCGTTCATCCAGGGTTCGGGCCAGCTGCGAGTAACTGTTGATGTCATAGGCAACGATCGGATTGGGCGCATCTTCTCGGGCTTCGAAGACCGCATTGCTGTCATGATTGAGCCACTGTTCATTCGGCAGATCATCGCCCTTCAGGCAGACGATCTGCTGATCAGCAAGCTGCGCGGCCAAGGCGGCAAGATCAGCGCCGGCAGTGCGCTCGGCGTCGCCACAAAGCAACCAGGCCAGCGGAGACTGATCGAGGCTGGTGGTCTGATGCAGGCCCAGATAGAGCCGATCGGCCGCTCGGGTCATCGCCACATATTGAAGCCGCTGATCCTCGGCCGCCGACTCCAGGTCGTCCGCATGCGCACGATCCACATACTGGCCAGTGCCGCTGTCGACCACCAGTTCATCGTTTTCATCATGAGATTGAACCGGCATGAAGTGTTTCTTGGCAGCCACCGCGCTGAGTCGATCCAATGGCTTGCTCAGCAAGGTCATGCGGCCCAGACACAAAAACGGGCAGAACACGACCTGAAACTCCAGACCTTTGGACTTGTGCACGGTCATCACCTGGACCAGATGGTCATCGCTGTCGAGGCGAACCTGAGCGCTCTGTGCGTCCAGCGGTGGATCGGCCTGCTGTTGCCGCAGCCAGTCCAGTTGCATCGATGGACCGGCCTGTTGCTGATGGGCGAACTCGGTGAGCAACTCCAACAGATGAAACAGGTCGGTCAGCCAACGCTCGCCGCTCTTGCTATCCAGGATCTGGCCGGCACGCTGATCTTTCGCCAGCAAGGCGTGCACCACGCCCAACAAGCCACTGAACTGCCAAGCCTGCCGATGATGGATCAGCATGACTCTGAGCGCATCGCTTTGCTGATCCTGCGCATTGAGTTGTTCGATATCCACGGCCGTCAACCCAGACAGGCGCGAGGCCAGCACGGCGTTGACCCGAGCGTGGTCGGACGGCCTCAACAGCGCCCGCATCAGATGAATCAGTGCCTGGCAGGCATCGCTTGCAAACACGGTAGTACGGCCGAGGGTGACCGATCGAACGCCAACCTTATCCAGTGCCCGTGTGACGGCAAGACCTTCGGCGTGGGTTCGAACCAGAACTGCAATGTCCCCACCGGCAACACCTTGGCCGAGCAAGGCTGAGATTTCGCGAGCGCACACGCCAGACAAACTGCTGACTGCCACATCCTTGCTATTGCCGCGATCTGATTCGGTGATCAGCGCCGTGATCGGGCTGCGAGGTCCATGCGTCTGGTTCAGTCCGGATATCGGATCGCGATTGCGATCAGCGGCTTCGGAACTGTTCCAGTCAATGCCCTCGATGACAAACGGACTGCTGTGATTGACATAGAGTTGATTGACCGCCCCAATCAGAGCCGGACTGGACCGCCAGTTACAGGTCAGGGTGTAACGTCGATCGCAGTGGTTGCGCGCGCTCAGGTAGGCATGCACATCAGCGCCCCGAAATCGATAAATCGACTGTTTCGGATCACCAACAAACCAGATCGGCCGCGACCCATCGACAAACAGCCGCTGAAAGATCTGATATTGCTGAGGGTCGGTGTCCTGAAATTCATCCACCAGGGCGACCTGCACACTGGCGCGGATGGTCTCGGCCAGTTCACCCGTCTGATCCTGTTGAAGTGCGCTGGCCAGTGCGCTGATCGACTCACCGTGGGTTCGCAGAGCCTGACGCTCCAGTTGATCACGCCAAAGCGGCAAGATCTGCTCACACAGATCCATGGCCAGATCAGTGCGGAAGATGGCGATGGCCTCGCCAACCTCGCTCATTCGGTCGGCCAGCTGATCGATCCATTCAAAAAACGGGTGCTCAAGATCGCTGCTGTCGATGCCTTTCTTGCAGCCGGCACGCAGCGCCCGCTGCCCCAGTTGCCTGGGCAACTTGCCGATCGATGACAGCAGCGACAAACCACCATCTACGGCCTGATCCAGAGCGGCCAGATAACGATCGATTTGCGCAGGTTTGTATGACTGAAGCTTCAAGCCCTGTTTGTTGTGCAACATCTGGCTCACGGCAGCGGAATGCTGTTGCCACAGCGTAATCAGATGCAGGTAGTCCTGGTTGAGCGATTGCAACAGGGACGTGGCATTGCTGCCGCTGGGGCGATCAACTCTCGCACCTGGCTTGTCCATCAGATCGATCACCAGCCGGGTGAGTCGATCCAGCCAGTCCTGATCCGCACGGACCGCCTCGATCAGGGTGCTGTCAAGACGCTCGGACTGCTGCTGCCAGCAGCGCTGGATCAGAGGGCGCAAGCGCACACTCGGATTGTCTATCAGTTCACGGTCACCGTCATGGCCCATGCTGAACGCGTGCTGGGCAAGCACCGCGTCACAGAAACCGTGAATAGTGGTTATTCGGGCCAAATCAAAGCCCCGAATGGCATGGGCCAGACACTTGGCTGCCTGGGCTCGTCGCTCAGAGTCAGGATCAGCATGCAGTTGCTCGACCAGTGATTCAGTGAGCAGGTCATCAGTAGCTTCGCCGCCGGTCAGACGACGATAGGCTGCCTGTAGACGGGCCATGATCCGAACCCGAACTTCATGGGTCGCCGCGCGGGTAAAGGTGACCACCAGAATCTGATCAAAGGGCTTGCCCTCCTCCAGCAGATAGCGCAAAAACAGGCCGGTAATGGAATAGGTCTTGCCGGTGCCGGCATTGGCCTCGATCAGATTGCTGCCATCCAGCGGTGCGGTGGCCAGATCAAACGATTCAGTCATGACGATGCTGCCTCATCGGCTGGAAGACCTGAACAGCCCTGGCCATGAAGATGGTGCAGGCATCCTGCTGTTGCCACCAGGGCCAGTCACGGTAGACCAGCCGATCGGCCTCGCGTTGGCCTTCGGCAGGCCCATAGTCGGACTCGAACCACTTGGACATGGCCTGTTTGATCGCGCGTGAGACCGCCGCCTGATCATCAATCACCCCATCCAGCGTCTGCGGTTCCTTCGCTAAACGGGTCAGTGCTTCCAGTGAAGTGGCTGGCCAGAACAGCAGCGGTTCGCGGCGAGCCTGCTCAGCCAGGCCCAACAGGTCGAGCAGGCAGGCTTTGGCGTTGGTCTCGGCCAGTGGTGCAAAGCTCAGGTGCTTGCCTTCACGGTCGAGCAGATGAGTCTCAGTGGCCTCAGGCTCACTGGCACACCAGAACAGATGACGGATCCAGGCGGCCAGTTCGTGGCGAGCCCCTCGCTTGGCAGCAATGACTTCGACTCGGCCTCGTTCATGCAGGTCGGTCAGCTCTCCCTCCAGCAGCCAGCGATCTAGCGCCAGGCGAACCGGTCGATTCGCAATGGCCGGACCGCAAAGCCGTTGTGCCTGATCAAGCATGGCCGCGGTGACCGTCAGCAGGCTGCCGGCCATCAGTGCGCCGATACGGCCGTCTGGCAGCAGCGGCGAAGCGCTCAATGAGCGACTGAAGGCGTCGACTGCTGGATGCGCGCCCTGGTGATCGGTCAGCGTCGTGATCAATCGATAGCGTGACAAGGCGTCCAGGGTCACTGGAGGATCCTCATCGATCACCTCAGCCCCTCGATCCAGACGAATCTGAAGGCCTTGCTGCAGATAAGCCGCCGCCGATTGGCTCAGCGTCCGAATCAGCATGGCTGGCGTGATGCTTTGATCGGTCAGATCGCCCTGCCCTTCAAGGGTCGACGAAAATCGCTTCGATGCCTGTGAATCAGCGCGATGATTGAAGCTGTGAGCATAGCTGATCAGCCCGGGGCTGCGGTTGTATCGGCTGCTGAACGGCTGCGGTGGATGCTCGATCAGCACCTGACTGCCCAGCGCCTGGCAATCAACCTGCCAGGACCCATCGAGCAGCGATTGCAGTTCGGCGATCAGCGTCGAAGGCGCCAGCACGCTGTGGTCATTCGGGTCTCGTCCCTGATAACTGAGCACTAGTGCATCGCGGGCACTGAGCAGCCACTCGAGAAACAGCTCGCGGTCCTGCAGGCGGCGACTGCGATCACCCAGCCTCGGATGCCGGGCGATCAGATCAAGTTCGTGATCAGGCCGGGTCGATGGAAACTCGCCGTCATTCAAGCCCAGCGCCACGATCACCCGCGCTGGCATCAATCGAACGGCAGAGGCATCCGCGCAGAGCACGCCTGCGGCATGCCCCTGGCTTCTGGGCTGGACATCATCCAGTTGTTGCCCCAGATGATCCATCAACGCATCGGCATCCAGTCGCAGTGTGGCCGACGTCGATGAATCGGCACTCTCGGCACTGTGGCAGTCCTCGACCAGGCTCGCCAGTGCATCAAATACCGGCTGAACGGATCGCGACAAAACCTCATCACGACCACTGAGCGCATCGACCGCAGAGAGCATCCAGCGCTGCCATTCAAGCACCGTGCGCGAACGCTGTGCGGATTGATGGAGTCGATGCCACAGCGACAGCAGGTCACAGAATTGCCAAACTACGGACAGGTCGGACCCGGCAATCGGGCTCAGACCGGAGCCCTGATGAATGCCATGAGTCGGGATACCGAGTGCCGCCTCGATCAGTCGTTGCAGCGATTGTCGCCAGCTGAACTTGTCTGCCTTGTCTGGCGTGTGTTGCTGCCGTTCTGCTCGGTCATCGTCTCGATCAGCGCTGCGGTGACGGTTGACCGTGCTGTGAAAGACGCCGAACCGTTCTATCCAGCCAAGCACTGCTTGCAGATCATCATCGGACAATCCCCAGCCACTCTGGCAGAGGGGCAAATGCTCGAACACCGATCGATTGACATCACTGACTGAGAGGGCTTTCAGCAGCGACATCAGGGATTGACTGGCCATCAGGTCGGCCTGACGCGAAAGCAAGCGCCATGGGATCGCTCGGGACTGTGAGGTGGATGAAAACTGGCAGGCGATATAGGAAGCGTAGTGATCGATCGACGGCGCGACGACGAGAACCTGATGTGGCTTCAGGTCAGGAAAGCGGCGAAAGCAATCGAGCAACTGATCATGACAAATCTCGACTTCTCGACGCCTGGAGTGCGCTGCATGAATGCTCAGATTGACCTGCGCCGGCTGGATCGCTTCACAGGCAACAAACTCTCTGAGATCCAGGGCACTGCGGCGCAAGCGAGAGAGCAAATCATCCTCGTCCGCGAAGGGCTCGAAATGCTCTTCTGCCGGCGCATTCAGCGACACCAGCAGCTCGGTCATCTCCCGCAGCTGAACGCCCATGGAGACCAGTAGCTGACGGCCGGGTGAACGCTGTGAGTCGATCGCGGGATCGTCGGCAAGCCGCCTCTGATCGCTCCAGTACTCTCGTGAAGGCATCCACTGATACAAACTGATATCGGTCCAGGCTGCCAACTGTTGCACAGCGCTGAGCATTCCAGGTGAGAGCGTGTGCAGGAAGAAGAAATCGATATGGGCGGGCAGCGATCCATCAGGATCATGCGGTGCCGAAGGATCGGGGTGATGGGTCGCCAGCCACTCAAGCACGGCCGCCCAATGCCAGCGGCAGTGAGCACCCGTCGCATTCCACATGGCGGCTTGCAGCGCTTCATCATCAGCGATGCGCCCGGACTCCCAGCGGTGAATCATGTCGGGACGAAAGACCAGATACTGATCGAACTGACGGGCGAGTTTGCGGCAAAAGGCCAACTGCTGACGATCGCTGCGATCCTGCATGAATCGAGTCAGATGCGGATGCTGCCCCTGGCCAGCCAGCACCGGCAGTGCCGCCATCAGATTCAGCGCCAGCGAATCGAGCGACAGCGGGTTACGGCTCGGAACCTCCGGGTGGATGATGTGCGCCAGTCGCCAGATGGCGGTGGCGGGTTGCAGCACGGTCCAGTTGGCACTGATACCCGCCTCGGCAGCGTCCTGAAGCTGCAACCAGCGTCCCAGTTCGTGGCCCTGAACAATCAGCCAATCCTGCCTCAGAACGTCTTGCATGACCTGACGCCGCGAGGCGATCAGTCGCTGTCCCAGCTGCTCGACAGAATTGCCATAGTGAATGTGCAACACGTCAGGCTATGGTAGAATTGGGCAGGTAAATCATGACTGAATTTGAGTGCGAATAACGCTTAGGAAAAAGACTGATGACTATTGTAGAGCAATTGAATGAGCTGCGCTCCTACGGGGGAACGCGGCATTGTCAGGGCCTGTCTGATCAGGCTATTGAACGGTTTGCCCACCAGCACCCCAAGCTGGTCGAGGCGGTCGAGCGTGCCGTTGGCGTCCACCGCTGTCTGCGCGACGAATTTCCCGACATCCTGGCGATGAATGAAGAACCGATGTGCCGCGCCGTTCAAAATGGCCTGGTCAACTTCTACCCCGGTGATGCACTGAATCCCTACGTGGCTCTGGCCGCCAGCGGCCCCTGGGTTGTGACCAGCAAGGGCGCGGTTCTGCATGACTCCGGTGGTTACGGAATGCTCGGTTTCGGACATGCTCCAAAAGAGATCATCGACAGCATGAGTCAATCGCATGTGATGGCCAACGTCATGACGCCGAGCTTTTCACAGCGGCGCATGATCGATGCGCTGCAACGCGAGCTGGGTCACAGCCGGGACGATCAGCCGTTCCAGCAGTTTCTGTGCCTGAACAGCGGTTCCGAATCCGTCAGCGTCGCCGCGCGACTGTCCGACATCAATGCCAAGGAGCAAACCGATCCGAATGGCAAGCACGCGGGCAAGCCGATCTATCAGATGTCCCTGAAAGGCGGTTTCCATGGTCGAACCGATCGACCGGCGCAGTACTCCGACTCGTCGATCAGCAACTACAACAAACATCTGGCCAGTTTCCGCGATCGCGACAGCTTGCTGACCGTCGAAGCAAACAACATCGAGCACCTTCACGAAGTTTTTGCCAAAGCCCATGAAGACGGTCTGTTTATCGAGAGCTTCTTCATGGAACCGGTCATGGGCGAAGGCAATCCCGGCCAGGCGATCAGCGTCGAATTCTACCAGGCAGCGCGCCAGCTGACTCAAGAGCATGGCTGCCTGCTGCTGGTTGACTCCATCCAGGCCGGTCTCAGAGCCCAGGGCTGTCTGTCGGTTGTCGACTACCCTGGCTTCCAGAACGTCGAGCCACCCGACATGGAAACCTTCTCCAAGGCTCTGAACGGCGGCCAGTATCCGCTGTCGGTGCTGGCCATGACCGAGCACACTGCGAAACTGTACCGCAAGGGCGTGTACGGCAACACCATGACCGCCAACCCCAGAGCGATGGACATCGCCGTGACCGTGCTGTCATTGATCGACGAGTCGGTGCGGCAGAATATTCGTGAACGTGGTGAAGAGTTTCTGGTCAAATTCAATGCCTTGAAAAACCGCCTGGATGGGCAGATCACCAAGGTTCAGGGCACAGGTCTGCTGTTAAGTTGTGAGGTCAGCCATGACTTCAAGGCCTACGGCAGCGACAGCCTGGAAGAATTCATGCGCTTGCACGGCATTGGCGTAATTCACGGCGGAGAGAACTCACTGCGATTCACACCGCCATTCGATATCACCAGTGAGGAAATCGACCTGATCGTCGAGGCGGTTGAGGATGCCGTCCTGCACGGGCCCAAGCGGGCCGAACAAGACCAGCAACAGGATCTGGCCAAGACGGGCTGAATGCGCTGGTGACCCACTTGTCCATCCGGCAAGTGGGTCTTGTCGACTTCCCCTCTGAACCACTGGGCGAGTCACAGGCAGTTCACACATCCACCGATTGATCACGATACACTGCGCTGTGAACGTTCCATGGGCAGCCGACCAGTCTGCCCGCCCTGTTGAGCCCAAAAGAAGGATCGCACCGAAGCCGCCATGCCTCGTCCTGCCAAGACCATTCGTCGCTCTCTGCTGAATAATATTCTGCTGATCGTCTTTCTCGGCGGCGCTGTGATTCTCGCCACCACACTGATTGGTGCCGGCCAAGTGGCCAAGTCGCTGTCCCGAGTGCTGATTGGACAAACGGTCAGTCGGGCTGAAGCGGAAGTCACTCAATTCATCAAGCCGGTCTACCAGATATTCAATCTGACTCAATTCTGGATTCGCAGCGAGCAGCTGTCTGCCGAAGGTGGGGCCGGTGATCTGCTGCTGCCCGTTCTCAAGGAGTTCAACCAGCTCAACGCGATCATGCTCATTGATCCGGACGGGCGCTATCTGATCGTCTCCCGAATTCAGGACAATTACCGATTGAGCGTGATTGATCCGGCGGTCGATGCCACAACGGCACAGATTCTGTATCCGCTCGGCGAAACCAGTGAATGGCAGACCATCGACTACCCGATCCGTCTCCAGGAACGCCCCTGGTACGCCGGTGCCATGAAATCGGAGATCAACCAGACCTACTGGACCGATGCCTATACATTTTTCGGTGGGCAGACTCAGGGGGTGACCGCAGCGATGCGCTTTCTGGATCAGAACGGCGATGAATGGGTCATTGCAACCGACCTGGTGCTGGAAACAATCTCTCGATTCACCACAGAATTCAACATGGGTTACCGTGGCATCTTGATCATGACCGACAGCAAGGGGAAGTTGATCGGTCTGCCCGATCTTCCTCAGTTTGCCACCGCCAACGGTCGGGCCAGAGCCTATCTGAAACATCCGCACGAACTCGAATTCAAGCTGGCCAATGACGCCGCCATGGCGTTTCAGCCCGATCCCAACGGCAGCGTGTCTCTGGAGCCTGTCCGCTTCAGCAGCGACGCCGAGGACTGGTGGGGTCAGGGCGTATGGCTACCACTGGGCGAACGCAATGAAATGTGGCTTGGCGTGCTGATTCCGGAAAAGGAGCTGTTGGGCTCTATTGATCAGCTGCGCGTGATTTTGTTGACCGCCATCATTCTGGTCACACTGCTTGCCGTCAGTCGGGCGATCGTCATGGCGCGCCGCTATGCCCGACCTATCTCCGAACTGGAGCAACAGAGCCTGCATATCAGCCAGGGCGATTTTTCCGAACCGATCGAAATTCGCTCGGGGCTCAAGGAAATCGACAATCTTGCCCGTGCTCACAAGGTCATGCGCGGCGAACTTCGCAACCTGATCAGATTGGAGGATGATCTTCAGCTGGCTCACCAGATTCAGCAGAAAACCTTCCCGGATGCCCTGCCCGTGATGAGCGATTACGACATTGCTGCTGCATCCAGACCGGCCGATGCCACTGGAGGCGACACCTACGATGTGATCGGTATGGATTGCCTGGCTGATCCGCCGCAAACCACGCTGGACGATCCTGATCGAGTCTATCTGATGCTCTCTGACGCGACTGGACATGGCGTCGGACCTGCACTGACCGCCTCTCAGGTCCATGCCATGTTTCGCATGGGGGTCCGGACCGAACAGAGCGTTGCCGAGATCACCTATCACATGAATCACCTGCTGTACGCCGAATCGTACATGGGCCGATTTGTCACCGCCTGGCTGGCCCGAATCGATCGCAAGGAAGACCAGATCTATTCGATCAGCTCAGGACAGGCGCCCATCATCATTTATCGCGCCGAGACAGACGAATTTGAACATCTGTCCGCTGAAGGGCCTCCGCTGGGGGTCACCGAGAATACCGTCATGCCCACAGTCAGCCTTCTGAGGCTGGGTCATGGCGACATTCTTGCGGTGTTGTCAGACGGTATCTTCGAAGCCAGAAACGAAAGCGGAGAGCATTTCGGCCAGCCAAGAGTCGAAACATTGATCAAACGGCATGCAGGCGATGGGGCCAACCGCATCCTCGACGCCATCACGGACGCGGTCGACCTATTCCTGGACGGCGTCGATGCAGGCGATGATCAGACGGGTATCATTGTCAGGAAATGGACGCTCTGATGACACCCACGTCGCCCACGCTGTCGATCATCATCGTGGTCTATCGGACCTGGTCCGAACTGCACGCCTGCCTGCGATCATTGAAACCAGCCTTGTCTGCCTTGCCCAACAGCCAGGTGATCGTGGTCAACAATGATCCCGAAGACGGTCGTGCGGATCAGTTTGCAAGCGACCACCCTGAATGCCAGCTGATCCACAATGGCGGCAATTACGGTTTTGCTCACGGCTGCAATCTTGGCGCTCGGGCAGCCAGCGGCGAGCTGATGCTGTTTCTAAACCCGGACACCGAAGACCCTGGTGGCCAACTGCTGAAACTGCTGGCCTGCAGGCATTCCCGGCCCGACAATCGAATCCTCGGTTGCCGACAGGTCAATTCCGATGGTCGCACCCAAAAAGTCAGCGGCCGGTTTCCCACCGTTCTGAACGTGCTTGGCCCCATGCGAGCCCTGAGTCGAATGATCAGTCACAGAGCCGGCACTGACTGCCGATCCAGCCAATCAGAGTATCAATCGGTCGACTGGGTATCGGGGTCGGTCTTGCTGATTGATCGAGAGGCCTATCAGGAACTGAACGGCTGGTGCGATGATTTCTGGATGTACTCCGAGGATGTCGACCTGTGCTATCGGGCCCGACATGCTGGCCTTGAAGTGGGTTGGACGGCCACGGCCACAATACTGCATCACCATGCCAGCGCCAGCCGCCAGGACCTGTTGACCGATTCGGTCACGCGCAGCGAAGTGGTCATCTCACGGCATCTCTTTGCCCACAAGCATTTGGGGGCCTGGCAGAAACCCGGCTACCATCTGCTGTTGTTCATCAGTCGTTACCTGGTGCTGACACCGGTTGCCCTGCTCGGTGCCATCTGGAGTACCGCGCCCTATCAGGTCCGGCTCAGAGCCGGTATGTTTGGACATCTGACTCGTTATTACAAAACCATGCTGCGAGGCATCTGGAACAGCCCCAGAGCCATCATGACCAAGCAGTCACCATTGAACAAGTAGTCACAAGGAGGCCATTGACCATGTCCAGACTCTCGATGCTGATCCTGTTGATGCTCGCAGCCTGCGCAACCGACAGGCAGGACTCGCTGCGTGTGCACTGGTCACAGGGAACCCAGTGGACCTTGCTTGAAATCAACGCCTCTGCAATCGATTTACCCGACACTGCTTCTCTGAACTTTGATGAAAAGGATCGGTCAATCAGCGGGTTTACGGGTTGCAATCGATTGTTCGGTTCCTATACCCACCAGGGCGATCGATTCGCGATCTCGAAACTGGGTATGAGCAAGCGATTCTGCACAGGCGCGCAAGGCGAACTTGAACAGCGCCTTGTCAAACAGTTACAAACAGCAGACCGGATCAGGATTCTCGATGGCCAGCTGTTGATCAGTGGCCCGTTTGGCATTCTGACCCTGGCTCCCGAAGATCCCGATGCCATCTGATAGCCAACCAGACCTGATGGTGAAAAACCACGCTGCCTGGAGAACCCCTTGCATACGAATAATCACCCTCGCCAAATACGCCCGCTCGGCGTTGCATGAGCTAAGGAACCTCTGAACAAGCCATGACCGCTTGTCTTGAGCGTCAAACACGCCCCCTCTGCGTTGCATGAACCGAGCCATAGCACCACGATGACTCAGCTCATGCGCCTTGATCGGACGCATTT